>NZ_CAXSQB010000010.1:0-68300 GCF_964239415.1 Clostridium sp. ATCC BAA-442
GCGGGGGTGGGGGCCGCGCCGCGGGAGAGCTCCTTGCGGCCGGCGGGATGTACGCCGCCCCAGAACAGATGTCTCATGCTTTCACCTCATTTTTGAAGTCAGGTGCGGAGATAGGAGGAAAAACCGGGGCTGAATACCTCGCCGCCGGAGGCGTCCACCCACATGGCCTCGGCCCCGTAGCGGTCCAGAAGGGCCTGCCCCTCCGCCTGGGGGAGGGTGAACAGGGCGGTGGAGAGGGCGTCGGCCAGGCCGGAATCGGCGCACAGCACGGTGACCGCCCGCCAGTAGGCGGCGGGGCGGCGGGTGGTGGGGTCGATGATGTGGTGGTAGCGCACGCCGCCCACGGTGTAGTAGCGCTGGTAGTCGCCGCTGGTGACTACCGACACATCGCGGACGTAGAGGGTGTGGAGGAACGCTCCGCTCTCCCCGTCGGGGGCTTGGATGCCAACTACCCAGTTCTCGCCTCCAGGCTTTGGGCCGGTGGCCCGGACGTTGCCCCCCACGCTGAGAAGCAGCCCATCCGGCGCGGCGCGGCATACCTGCTCCACGGCATAGCCCTTGGCAATGGCCCCAACGTCCAGCCGGAGGGCGGGGTCGGTGATCTGCACGGTGGAGGCGGCCTCATCAATGATGACAGAAGAGAAGTCGGTGTGGCGAGCGGCCTCCGCCAGAGCGGCGGCGTCGGGGAGGGCGGCGGAGGCGGGATCGCTGATGCCAGCCTCCCGGGCGTCATGCCACAGGGCCAGCACGCCCCCCAAGGCGGCATTGACCTGGCCGCCGGTGCCCTCGCAGAGGTCCCGGCAGAAGAGAAGCAGGTCGATGATTTTGCGGTCCACAACCACGGGCGCCCCGCCGGCGGCGTCGTTTACCGCCTTGAGGTTGACCACACCGTCATAGTCGCTGTAGATGTCGTAGAGCTGGTGGTACTCCAGCAGCGCGTCATGGAGGGACTGGGCGGTGGCCTGAAAGTCCTCCTCACTCTCCGCATAGCCCACCACGGTGGTCACGGTGTCAAAGAGGGTGAGAAAGGTGGCCTCATACCGCTTCGCACCCTCCTCCTCCGGCGCGGCAGGGGATGCGCAGCCGGCCAGCAGGAGGACGGACAGAAGCAGGGGGAGCAGGCGACGCATCTCAGGCCCCTGCCTTTTCCACCAGGGTCAGGAAGTCGCCCACGCCGATGGTGACGGAGGCGGCGAGATCGGCGTCGCCCGCATTGCCCTCCTCCGTGACGGCGATACCAGTGGCCTCGGCCACGGTCTTGCCGGTAACATAGGAAGCGAAGGCGGCGGCTTGCTCGTCCCACTCCTTGCCGATGGAGCTGACCTTCCCCATGCCGTAGTCGGCACCCAGTTCATTCTTGGAGGGCTGCGCGGCGGCGAGGTCGGTGGTAATGGTCCCGGCGGCGTTAAAATTCACGTTGGCCTGTACCGCGTCGATGACCATGCTGGTGATGGTGTCCCCGCTCAGGGTGAGGGCTCCCACGGTGGCGTAGGCCTGGGCCAGGCCATCGGCATCGCTGGTAGCGTCCGTGCTCTTGGCGGCATTGGTGGTGGTGGTCAGCACCAGCCGGTCGCCCTTGGAGGCCCCCAAATGGGAGGCATTGGCCGCAGCCTGCTCAATCGCGCTGATGTATCCTCCGATGGACATGGTGACGGAGGCGGTGAGGTCCGCGCCGGTGGGCTTGCCCTCTTCACTAATGGAAATGCCTTTCACCTCAGGGATGGTCTTGCCAACCACATAGTCCGCCAGGGACTGGGCCTGCTCGTTCCACTCCCTGCCGATGGAGCTGATCTTCCCCATACCATAGTCGGCGCCCAGCTCGTTTTTGGAGGGGATCGTGAGGGTGAGGTCGGAGAGAAGCGCGCCAGAGGTGTCAAAATTGAGCTTGGACTGGATGGAGTCGATAACGCAGTCGTAAATGATCCCGTCATCGCCCACCGTGACGGCCACCACGGTGATGTCCGCCTGGGCCAGGCCGTCGGCGTCGGCGGTAGCGTCCTTGCTGCTGGACACAGAGGTGAGAAGGGCCAGGCCGGTCTTGACGGGGATACCGCCGGGGACGGCCACCACCACTGTGGTGCCGCAGCCGGCCAGCAGGCCCAGGGCCAGCGTCAGGGTCAGGAGCAGGGCAAGCATTCGTTTCATGTCGATACCTCCGAAACTTATTTAGGGGGATGGGTTCCTTTCATCTCAAAGTGGATCAGGAAGGAGAGCAGGGCCCGCAGCAGAATGACGGCGCCCAGCACCAGAAGCTCTTTGAGGTCCCGCACCAAGACGGTCTTGAGAATCTCGGCGGCCATTTTGAACTCCAGGCTGAGGGCCAGACCGTTGGCCAGGGCGAACTTGACGTCGCAGGGGGTGCGGGTGAACAGGCTTTTCAGGTAACGGCCGAAGGCGCTTAAGGCCGAGACCGCCACAATGAAGATACCCATCAGCTCCAGCGCCGCAATGATAGTGGGCAGGATACGTTCAATCAGTTGTTCCAGCATGTGCGGCCTCCTTGCTTCGCCGGCGCATGGTTTTCAGGGCGATGAACTGACTCAACAGCTCCACGGTACCGGATACCCCCAAGGGACCGCTGTCCACCGTCAGATCATACCGGCCCACCTCGCCCCACTTGGCTCCGGTATACAGGCCATAGAGCCGGGCCCGTTCCCGATCCTGGCGCAGCGCCTCCCGGGTGGCCTCCGCCGGGGACAGGCCGCGCTCCCGCATCAGCCGCTCCACCCGCTGATCCATGCCGCAGTGGATAAAAATCCTGTTCAGCCCCGGCTGGCCGGACAGAACATGGTCGGCGCACAGGCCCACCACCACGCAGGAGCCGCGTCCCGCCAGTGAGCGGACGGCCCCTTCGTCGGCCTCCGCGTCGCCGCAGGGGATCTCCAGCCGGGCGGCCAGCCGCCGACCGATCTCCAAACCGCCGCTGCCATAGGTGTGCCCAATGGTAATCAGCATAGTATACCCCCTTTCCCACTGTTTGTTAAAAGAATAACAAATAAGCCTTAACAGGACATAGATAGAACCTTAATATTTGTTAAGGTATACACAAAAAATACGCCCCCGCACGGTGCGGGGACGTATTGGAGTTCAGGTATCCTCCTCCGGCGGCGTGATGGTGGGGAAACGGAGGAGCATGGTGGTGCCCCGGCCTGGGGCGGTGTCGATGGCGATGGTCCCCTTGTGCTCCTCCATTACCTGCCGGACGATGGCCAGTCCCAGGCCGGTGCCCTTGCCACGCTCCTTGGTGGTAAAGAAGGGCTCAAAGATGTGGGGGAGCACCTCCGGCGAAATGCCGGAGCCGGTGTCGGAGACCTGGAAGCAGAGAAACTCCCCCTCCGGCCGGGTGGCCACGGTGAGGGCTCCGCCGCCGGGCTCCATGGCGTGGTAGGCATTGAGGATCAGGTTGAGCAGCATCTGGGAGAGCTGGATCTCGTTGCCCCGGAGCCACAGGTGGCGGCAGGCGAGATCGGTGCGCACCTCCACATGGGGCGGCCGGGCGGGGGAGGCTACGGCGAGCACCTTGCGCACCAGCTCATCGGGGGATACATACTGGAAGGTGAGAGAGGTGTTTTTGCGGGACAGGTCGGACAGCCGGGCGATGATCTCCTTGGCCTTGCGGGAGGAGTTGTAGATCTCCAGCACGTTATCATACAGCTCCTCGGCATCAGAGGGCAGTTGCTCCAGCACCAGAATGGAGTAGCCCATGATGGGGGTGAGCAGATTATTAAACTCGTGGGCGATACTGGAGGTGAGTGTGCCGATGGTCTGGAGCCGGTCATGGTGGGCCAGCTCCTGATTCTTGCGGTTGAGGGCCTCCATGGCGGCGTTCTTTTCCTGGAGCAGGGCCAGCTCCCGCTGGGCGCGCTCGTTGCGCCGCCCGGAGCGAAGGTTGAGACCCGCCAGCAAAAGCACTCCGGCGATCACCAGTCCGCCGCCGGTGGTGAGCAGAAGGGCGGAGCGGCGGATGGGCCGCGACACTTGGTCGAAGTCTTCGGAAACGCCTACGGCGAAGATGCCGTTGTTTCCTGCGGCGGGGATCACCGCCATGCGGGCGGTGTAGCCCTCCGCCTCATAGAAGCAGGCTCCCTCCTGGCCCTCCCTCTGGCACTGGAGCAGAAAGCCCAGGCCAGGCTCCCCGGCGAGACCGTCCGCCGCCAGCTCCACACGTATCTCCTGACCGGTCTGGTGGAGCAGGACCTGGCCGCCCGCGTCCAGAAGGAGGATTTGATCCCGGGGAGAGGTGGTGAGGCCGCCGGCCACCTGCCGGTAAAAGAGAGAGAGGTCCACCAGCGCGGCGTACCACAGCCCCCGCTCCCCCTCCAGTTGGAAGGAGAGATAGACGGTGCCGTTCTCCGCCACGCAGGGGCGGACACGGTCCCGCTCGTCCAGGCTGCCCCCGACGGGAAACGTATAGCCGGTGCGTCCAGAGGCGGAGAGCAGCACCCGCCCGTTCTGGAGACAGAGAAAGTCGGTGATAAGGGCCTCACGGATAAGAGGGTTGTTCTGGAGCAATTGAAGGAGCTCCTCCGGCTGCCCGGCGAGGCAGTCGGCCTCCGCATCGGTAAAGTTCTCCAGCCGGATGAGGTAGTCCAGCTCCCCGATAAATTGCTCTAGGGCGCCCGAAACGCTGCGGTCCACCGAACGGGCCAGTCCGTAGAGCTGGCTGTCCGACTGCTCCAGCAGGAGGGTGTCGTAGCGGCCGAAGCTCTGCACGGCCAGGGCCAGGCCGCCAACGGTGAGGAAAAGAACCAGGATCATCAGAAGAAGAACAGGAGGCCGACGCTTTTTTTGCCCCTCCATACCACACACCCCCTTGTCAAATTCCGGCAGATTCTTTATACTGAAATCATACTGGATTTCAAACCGGCTGTAAAGGGGGAGAAGCACAGTGGCGGATACGGTGCTGATTGTGGACGACGATGAAGCCGTCCTCACCATGCTCTATAAGGTCATCCGGAGCAACGGAATCGAGGCGGACACGGTGGCTTCCGGAGAGGAGGCCCTGGAGCGGACGGCGCAGCGGACGTACGACCTGATCCTGCTGGACGTGAATCTAATGGGGATGGACGGTTTTCAGGTGGTACAGACCCTCCGGCAGCGGGGCGTCCGGACCCCCATCATCATCGTCAGCGGACGCAAGGAGGACTATGATACTCTGTATGGCCTGGACATCGGGGCGGACGACTATGTGACCAAACCCTTCAACCCCGTCACTCTGGGGGCGAAGGTAAAGGCCCTTATCCGCCGTAGCCGCAACGGCCTGCCTGGGGCGGACAGCCTCATCACCGCCGGACCCTTCACCTACAACACCAGCACCCTGCGCTTTTATAAAAACGGGGTGGAAATTCCCCTCTCCGCAAAGGAGAACGCGATGATGAAGCTGTTTATCGACAATGTCAACCGCATTTTCTCCAAGGATATGCTCTACGATCTGCTCTGGGGAGAGGCCATCATCGACGAGAACGCCATCATGGTCTATGTCAACCGCCTGCGGGCCAAGATTGAGGAGGATCCCGCCTGCCCCGCCTACATCCAGACGGTGCGGGGGCTGGGCTACCGCTTTGTGGTATAAAGAACTGTCTGCGGCTTGACAAATTCCGGCGAAAACGCTAGTCTATAGGTACAAATGTATACTGTTCCGAGTCCGTCCGCCTACGGGGTGACCTAGGGCGGGCGGACCGATGGCCCCGGCCGGGGCCGCAGGGTGCCGCGGGAAACAGCGGCGCCTTCCGTGTTTGAAAAGGAACGACAGTCCGCGGCGGCCCTCTGCACAGGGACCGCCCTGTATTGCCGTATCCTTTTTCAGGATGCGGCGTTTTGTTTTGCCCCAATAAAGAGGAGATGCTGTGTGATGCACATTTTTTTGACCGGCCCGCTCCAGAGCGGAAAGTCCACCGCCATCGCCCGCTATCTGGCGGGGCGGCCGGAGGCCCCCGGCGGGTTCCGTACCCGCTGGGACCGGGTGGGCGGCCATCTGGCGCTGGAGCTGCTGGAGACGGGGGAGACCCTGAGCGTTGCCACGATGGAGCCCCATGGCGTGAGGGCCGACCGGGCCGCCTTTGACGCGGCGGGGGAGCGTCTGCTGTCCGCCCCGGTGGGGCGGCGCTCCCTGCTGCTGATGGACGAGCTTGGCTTCCTGGAGCGGTGTTCCCCGGTGTTCCAGCGGGCGGTCTTTACCCTGCTGGACGGCCCCACGCCGGTGCTGGGGGTGCTGCGCCCCCACGAAAAAAGCCCCTTCTGGGGCCCTGTTTCCCGCCGGGCGGATGTCCGGTTGCTCCCGCTGACGGTGGAGAACCGGGCGGAAATTCCTGCCGAGCTGGCCCATTTGCTAGATTGAGGTGAGAGAGGAGGTGCAGGCCCTTGTCCAAAACAGAACACACCGGCGGCCGGGTGCTGCTGGCATTGGGCGTACTGCTGGCGGCGCTGTTTGTCCTCTCCTTCTGCCTGGGGCGGTATGGGGTGGATGCCGGCACCACCTGCCGGATTCTGCTCTCCCCGCTCCTGCCGCTGGAGCCCACGTGGACGGACCATGAGTACGCCGCCGTCCTGAACATCCGCCTGCCCCGCATCGTTCTGGCCTGCCTGGTGGGGTGCTGCCTGTCCAGCGCCGGGGCGGCCTACCAGGGGGTGTTTCAGAATCCCATGGCCTCCCCGGACGTGCTGGGGGCCTCCTCCGGCGCGTCCTTCGGGGCGGCGCTGGCCATCCTGGTGGGGGTGGGCAACCAGGGCACCACCCTGTCCGCCTTTTTCTGGTCCCTGGCCACGGTGGTGCTGGTCTACCTGGTGGGACAGCGGGCGCCCGGGGACCGGGTGCTCAACCTGGTGCTGGCGGGCATGGTGATCAGCTCCCTGTTCACCGCTGCCACCTCGTACCTCAAGCTGGTGGCCGACCCCACCAACCAGCTCCCGGAGATCACCTACTGGCTCATGGGCAGCCTGTCGGGCACCCGTCTGGCCGATGTGGCCCGCATCGCCCCCGCCATGGCCGCCGGACTGCTCCCCCTGTTTCTCCTGCGGTGGAAGCTCAACTTGCTCACCCTGGGGGACGACGAGGCCAGGGCCATGGGGGTCAACGCCCCCCGGCTGCGTTTTCTGACGGTGGTGTGCGCCACGCTGGTCACCGCCGCCTCCATCGCGGTCAGCGGCATGATCGGATGGGTGGGGCTGGTGGTGCCCCACCTGTGCCGCAAGCTGGTGGGGAGCAACTTCAAGGTGCTGCTGCCCTGCTCCATGCTGGCGGGGGCGGCCTTCCTGCTGCTGGTGGACAACCTCTCCCGCAACCTGCTGGCCACCGAGATCCCCATCGGCATCCTCACCGCCTTCACGGGCGCGCCCTTCTTCCTCTATCTGATGCTGCGGAAAGGGGGGGGCCGGTGATGCTGGAGGTGGAACACCTGTGCTTCTCCTACGGAAAGCGGGAGGTGCTGCGGGGGGTGGACCTGCGGGCGGAGCCGGGGGAGCTGGTCTTTGTCCTGGGGGCCAACGGGGCGGGAAAGACCACCCTGTTCCGCTGCATCCTGGGCCTGCTGCCCGGCTACCAGGGGCGCATCCGGGTGGACGGCGGCGACGTGTCGTCCCTGACGCCCCGCGCCCTGGCCCAAAAAGTCGCCTACATTCCTCAGACCAGCCATATGGTCTTTCCCTACACGGCGCTGGAGCTGGTGCTTATGGGCACCAACCACCGGCTGGGCCTCTTCTCCGCGCCGGGCCGGCGGGAGCGGGCCATCGCCATGGAGGCCCTGGAGGAGCTGGGGATCGCGGACTACGCCCACCGGAGCTTTGCGGAGCTGTCCGGTGGAGAGCAGCAGCTTGTACTGGCGGCCCGGGCCCTGGCCCAGCAGGCCCGGCTGCTGCTGATGGACGAGCCCACCTCCGCCCTGGACTTCGGCAACCAGGTGCGGGTGCTGGAGCGGGTATCCGCCCTGACCCTGCGGGGGTACACTGTCCTGCTCTCCTGTCACAACCCACAGCATGCCATGCTCTATGCCCAGCGGGTGGTGGCCCTCCACGACGGCCGGGTGGCCGCCGACGGCCCCCCTGACCAGGCCTTGGACGAGGCGCTGATGCGGAAGCTCTACGGCGTGCCCGCCCGCTTTGTCCGCACCGGCGACGGGGTACTCATCGCCCCGGTGCGCAAGTCCATTGTCCTGTGGACCCCCGACATGGTGCGCTTCATGGCCGACGCCATCCGGGTCAACGGGAGCTGTGCGGCCATGGCCGCGGCCCTGTCTCAGGTGCTCCCCCCGGGGGCGCGGGTGTGCGACGCGGGGTGCGGGCTCGGCGGGTTGAGCCTGGCGCTGGCCCCCTACTGCGGCGCGGTGGTGGCGGCCGATCTGTCCGCCGAGGCCATCCGCCATCTGGAGGCGCAGCCCCTCCCCCCAAACGTGGAGCCCCGGCGGTGCGATGTGCTGGCCGACACACCGGAGGAGCCCTACGACGCTATGGTGTTCTGCTTCTTCGGCCGCACGGATGAGATCCTCTCCGCCGCCCGGCGGCAGTGTACCGGCACGGTGGCGGTGCTCAAACGCTGCGGCCGGGATCACCGCTTTTCCAGGGGGAAGGACCACCCCCGGCAGGGCTTTGAGGAGCTGTGCCGGGCGCTGAAGGAGAGGGGCATCCCCTACCAGAGCCGGGTTTTAGAGCTGGATATGGGCCAGCCCTTCCGCTCCCTGGAGGACGCGGCGGTCTTTTTCCGCACACACAGCCGGGACGATCCGGCGGAGCTGACACCCGAGGCCCTGCAAAGCCGCCTTCAGCGGCGGGACGACCCGGAATTTCCGTGGTACTTCCCGGTAAACGAGCCCATCGGCCTGCTCTGGTTCCAGGCCTGCGAGATACCAGACAAAGAAAAGGAGAGATGATACCATGAAAAAGCTGCTCTGTACCCTCCTGGCCCTCAGTATGCTCCTAGGGCTGGCCGCCTGCGGCGGCCCCCGCGCCCGCGGAGAGCCCCTCCGCAGACCCCGCGCCGGCGGTGTCCACCCCCGCCCAGCCCGAGGACGGCTCCGCCTCTTTCACCGACTCCGTGGGCCGCACCGTGGAGGTGCCCGCGGAGATCACCAGTGTGGCGGTCTCCGGCCCCCTGGCCCAGATGGTGCTCTTCGCCCTGTGCCCCGACAAGCTGGTAGGCATTGCCGACGAGTGGGACGCGAGCGCCGAGCAGTACCTGGCCACTGAGTACTACAATCTGCCCCTGCTGGGCCAGCTCTACGGCGGCAAGGGCGAGCTGAATCTGGAGACCCTCTTGGGCTCCGGAGCCCAGGTGGTCATCGACGTGGGCGAGCCCAAGGACACCATCGTGGAGGATCTGGATGCCCTCCAGGAGCAGACCGGCATCCCCTTCGTCCACGTGTCCGCCACCATTGAGACCATGGGCGACGCCTATCGGAAGCTGGGCGAGCTGCTGGGCATGGAGGAGGAGGCCGAGACGCTGGCCGCCTACTGCGACGAGACCTACGCCATGGTCAAGGACGTGGCGGAGCACGTGGAGAAGGCGAACCTGCTCTACATCACCGGCGACGCTGGCCTCAACGTCATCGCCCAGGGGTCTTACCACGCCGAGATCATCGACCTGCTGTCCAACAACCTGGCGGTGGTGGACTCCCCCTCCTCCAAGGGTACCGGAAACGAGGTGGACATGGAACAGCTCATGCTGTGGAATCCTGACGTAATCCTCTTCGCTCCCGACAGCGTTTATGCCTCCGTGGGGGATGATCCGCTGTGGCAGAGCCTCACCGCCATCCAGAACGGCAGCTACTATGAGGCCCCCATGGGCCCCTACAACTGGATGGGCTTTCCGCCCTCCGTCCAGCGGTATCTGGGTATGCTGTGGATGGCAAAGCTCCTCTACCCCGACGCGGCGGACTACGACCTCCAGGCCGAGGTGACCGAATACTTCGACCTCTTCTACCACTGCGCGCTCACCGGCGAGCAGTACGGGGCCCTGATGGCCAACTCGATCGGGAAGCAGTAAACTCACACGTCCCGGCCCCTTTTTGGGGGCCGGGATGCTTGCATAGGGCGGCGGATTACGTGTACAATAGGGAAAAAGGAGGGGAGCGCATGAAAATTGCCATTGTGACCGGGGCCTCCTCCGGCCTGGGGATGGCCTTTGTCCGGCGGCTGGACGCGCTGGGCGGGCTGGATGAGATTTGGGGTGTGGCCCGCCGGGGGGAGCGGATGGAGGCGCTGGCGGCGGAGCTGCGCACCCCGATGCGGCCTCTGGCCCTGGATCTGACCCGATTGGAGAGCGTGGAGACCCTGCGGGTTCTCATGAGAGAGGAGGAGCCGGAGGTGGCGGTGCTGGTCAACGCCGCCGGGTTCGGCAAATTCGGCACCTGCGCCGAACTCACCCTCCAGGAGACCTGTGGCATGATCGACCTGAACTGCCGGGCTGCCGCCGCACTCACTGCCGCCGTGCTCCCCTACATGGGGCGGGGAAGCCGGGTGCTGGAGATCTGCTCCTCCGCCGCCTTTCAGCCCCTGCCCGGCTTCAATGTCTACGCCGCCACCAAGGCATTTCTGCTCCGGTACAGCCGCGCCCTGCGCTGGGAGGCGGCGCCGCGGGGCATCCGGGTGACGGCGGTGTGCCCAGGGTGGATCAGGACCGATTTCATGGACGTGGCCAGAGATACAAAAAACGGGCGCACCGTACGGAGCTTTCCCTTCGCCCAGCGGCCGGAGACCGTGGCCCGGCGGGCCCTGCGGAACAGCCGCCTGCTGGCCGTCACTACCTGCGGCCTGCCCGCCCTGGTCCAGCGTGTGGCCAGCAAGTTCCTGCCCCACTGCTTCATCATGGCCTGCTGGGAGGGCCTGCGAAGGGCATGATACAAAGCGCCCGGAACCAAACGGCTCCGGGCGCTGCGTTTATTTACGCGGCAGGGAGTTCAGGTAGTCGCCGACACCCCGTGCCACGCCCTCCATCAGCTTCTGCTGATAGGTCTCGTCGCACAGGCGGGTGAGTTCCTCTACGTTGGTCATAAAGCCGGTCTCCACCAGTACGGCGGCCATGTTGGTCTCCCGCAGGACCACGAAGTTGGCCGAGGCGATACCGCGGTCTACCGCGCCGCTGGCCGCGCAGGCGGCGTCCTGCACGGCCTGGGCAAAGGCCTTGCTCCGGCTACTGGTGGGGTAGTAATAGGTATAGAGCCCCTGGAAGGTGGGGACGGTGGGGGCGGAGTTGCAGTGAATGCTCACGAACAGGTCGGCGTTGACCCGGTTGGCCAGCTCGGAGCGCTCGTACAGGTCTCCGGCGGTCTCCCCGTCCCGGGTGAGCACCACGTTATAGCCTTCATTCAGAAGGATGTCCCGCAGCTTGTAGACCATGGACAGGGTGAGATCCTTCTCATAGATGTCCACCCCGTTGGCATCCGGATATACCGCGCCTAGCGTTTTCCCGTCGTGGCCGGCATCCAGTACGACGGTGTACTTGTTGGGGTCAATGGGGGGCAGCTCGGGGGAGACGGAGGGAGTGGCGGTAATGCGCACGCCGCTGCTGCCCGCCTCCACGGTGATGTTTTTGGCGTAGCTGGCACCGCCCTTGAGGTCCAGCACCACCCGCAGGGTGTGGGGATAGCCATACCCCAAGTCGTCCCCATGCTGGTTGTAACGCACCGAGGAGAACACATCGCTGTCCACCGGCAGGGCGGCCTCGCCCTCCAGAGCGCCGGAAAACACCGCGCCCAGGAGGTCCACCGCTACCCGGTCTCCCAGATCCACCACCCGGTATTCCGGTATATGGTCGGTGGCGATGGTCACCACGTGGGAAGAGGCGTCCACCGAGATGCCGGTGATATACCCCTTGTCCCCGGCGGCGGGCGTGTCGGGCGTGGGCTCGGGGGTCGGCGTCGGTGTCGGCGTGGGCTCCGGCTCCGGGGTACCGGGGGAGGTGAGGATAGCGGTAAAGGTATCGTTGTCCCAGTCCACGGTGGCGCCCAACTGCTCCGAGACAAAGCGCAGGGGGACCATGGTGCTCTCCCGGCCCTCCCACTTAACCACGCCAGCGGGCACGCCACCGGGCAGCTCCATGGCCTGGCCATTGACCAATGCGGTGGCCGAGCCCAGGGTGAGTACGATGGTGCTCTCCTCCCGCAGGAGGATGACCTGACGGGTTTCCGGCACCCAGGTTACCGAGGCGCCCAGCCGTTCTGCGATCAGGCGGACGGGTACCAGCGTGCGGCCGTTCTGTCCCACCGGGTACTGCACCAGGGCGGGTACATCGTCCGGTGTTAGAGGCGAGCCGTCCAGCGTCAGGCTGACCCGGTCGGTCTGGGTCAGTTCACCATAACGCTGGGTGGTCTCGTCGTAGAAGTAGACGGAGAGGGTCCCCGCGGGACCGGCCGCCCAGGCGGACAGCAGCCCCGCCAGCAGGGCGAGGGTGAGCAGGAAGGAAACGGCTTTTTTCATGGCAGAACTCCTCGGCGATAGATGCTAATATTCTACCTTATTCCACAGGTGCCGTCAAGAAAGGACCGCAAAAAAGGTTGACATAAATTTATGGCAAGCACTTTGACACGCTACTGTAAATGTGGGCAAATCCCTTGCGTTTTGCGGCAAAACTTGTTATGATAAACATTAAATACAAAGCAACGGAGGGAATACCCATGCTGAAGATCACCTGTGAGGGCGTGTACTACAAGAACGGGGGCTTTGTCCCGGCCAAGGACGGCCCCGCGGCCGGCTTGCCCGCGCCGGAAAAGGCGAGGGAGGGCACCATGGCCCACGCGATTCTGAAGGCCCACAATACCGGAGACAATATGGAGGAGCTGGCCATCCGCTTCGACGCCATGGCCTCCCACGATATCACCTACGTGGGCATCATCCAGACCGCCCGGGCCTCCGGCATGCAGGCGTTCCCCCTGCCCTATGTGCTCACCAACTGCCACAACTCCCTGTGCGCCGTGGGGGGAACCATCAACGAGGACGACCATGTGTTCGGACTGTCGGCGGCCAAGAAGTACGGCGGCGAGTTTGTCCCCGCCCACCAGAGCGTCATTCATTCCTATATGCGGGAGCGGTACGCCGCCCCCGGCAGGATGATCCTGGGCTCCGACTCCCACACCCGCTACGGCGCTTACGGCACCATGGCCATCGGCGAGGGCGGACCGGAGCTGGCCCGCCAATTGCTGAAAAAGACCTACAACATCGCCTATCCCAAGGTCGTCGCCGTCTACCTCACCGGCACGCCCATTCCCGGTGTGGGCCCCCAGGACGTGGCGCTGGAGCTCATCCGCTCCACCTTCAAAGACGGAGTGGTCAAGAACGCGGTGATGGAATTTTTCGGACCTGGCGTGGCCAATCTGTCCATGGACTACCGCTCCGGCATCGACGTGATGACCACCGAGACCACCTGCCTGTCCTCCGTCTGGCCCGCCGACGATACCCTGAAGCGGCACCTGGCCGCCCTGGGCCGGGGGGAGGCGTTCAAGCCCCAGTCCCCCGCCGACGGGGCCTACTACGACGGACTCATTGAGGTGGAACTGGACAAGATCCGCCCCATGATCGCCTTGCCCTTCCACCCCTCCAACGCCTACACCATTCAGGAGTTCCAGGAGAACATGGACGAGCTGCTCCACCAGGTGGACGAGGACACGGTGCGCCAGCTCAAGCTCAAGAACCGGCCCGCCTCACTGCGGGAGAAGATTGTGGACGGCAAATTCCAGGTGGATCAGGGAGTCATCGCCGGCTGCTCCGGCGGTACTTACCAGAATATCGTGCGGGCGGCCCAGATCCTGGACGGCCGCGCCATCGGCTCCGGCGAGTTCTGGCTGTCGGTCTATCCCACCAGCCAGCCCGTCAACCTGGAGCTGACCCGGAGGGGCTACATCGCCTCCCTCATGGCCGCCGGGGCCTCCATCCGCTCCTGCTTCTGCGGCCCCTGCTTCGGCGCGGGCGACGTGCCCGCCAACGGGGCCTTCTCCATCCGCCACTCCACCCGCAACTTCCCCAACCGGGAGGGGAGCAAGCCCTCCGACGGGCAGGTGTCCTACGTGGCCCTCATGGACGCCCGGAGCATCGCCGCCACCGCCCTCAACGGCGGCGTGCTCACCGGGGCCGACGAGCTGCCCGCGCCCCCGGCCGACCCCGCCGAGGAGCCCTTCGCCTACGACGACACCCCCTACAAGGCCCGGGTCTACTTTGGCGTGGGGCGGCCCGACCCCGGCCAGGAGCTGGTGTTCGGCCCCAATATCGCCGACTGGCCGGAGCAGGTGGCCCTGCCGGAGAATCTGCTGCTCACGGTGTGCTCGGCCATCTATGACCCCGTCACCACCACCGACGAGCTCATTCCCTCCGGCGAAACCTCCTCCTACCGCTCCAACCCAGTCAAGCTCTCCGAGTTCGCCCTCAGCCGCAAGGACCCCCAGTACGTGCCCCGGGCCAAGGAGGTGCTGGCGGTGGAACGGCTCCGCCGCACCAATCCCGGCGATCCCAGGGTGGGGGAGGCCCTGCTGGGCCATGATCCGGCGGACACCGGCCTGGGTTCCCTGGTGATGGCCCTCAAGCCCGGCGACGGCTCCGCCCGGGAGCAGGCCGCCTCCTGCCAGCGGGTGCTGGGCGGCGCGGCCAACCTGGCCGCCGAGTACGCCACCAAGCGCTACCGCTCCAACGTGGTCAACTGGGGCATGCTGCCCTTTATCGCCGAAGACGTGAAGGACTGGAACCTCCAGCCAGGCGACCGGATCTACCTGCCCGGCATCCGCGCCGCCGTGGACGGCGGGGCGGAGGAGGTATCGGCCGTCCTCCTCCAGAACGGCACGGAGCGGCCCGTCACCCTCAAGCTTCCCGGCATGACCCGCGAGGAGCGGGACATCGTGCTGGCGGGCTGCCTGATCAACTACTACGCCAAGTAGGGGGGGCCTGTGGCCGCCCGCCCCTGAAAAAGCGGGGAAGCGTAGGGGCCGATGCCCTCATCGGCCCGCCGTTTTCCGGAGCCCTTTACATGTGGCCGTATGGTTGGGAAGGAGGGAGGACTTGTATGAGACGGCATCTCCTTGCATTGCTTGTGTGTGTTCTGCTCTGCCTGATGGTGCTCCCAGGCACCGCCTCCGCCGACAGCGGGCCCAAGCCCGCCGTCACCATCACGGTGGTCAACGCCCCGGCGGGGGAGTACTACCTGGATCTGCTCGTCACCGACCCCGGCGACCATGCAAACATCGATCCGGCAGACTACGACCCCAATCTTCTCCAAGGGCTGCGGGACTGGGAGGTGGACGGCTGGTACCCCGCCCTGGCGGGAGGCACCAGCGTTCCACTGTTCGGAGATCTGCGGCCGGGGGAGGACGGTACCCATCGCTTTACCTACTACGGCCTGCCCCGCGCCTTTCGTATCGCCGTCTCCGGCCCAGACGGGGCCCAGGCCACGGACGAGCCCTTTACCCGCACGGTGTTCTACACCCATCTGACGTACGACTGGGAGACCAACTCCATTACAAGGGCCACCTCCCCGGCGGGGTTCTACGGCGTCCAGTTTTTATCCACCCTGGTGCCCACCCTGCTGGTGGAGGGTGGGCTGCTGTGGCTGTTCGGCTTCCGAGCCCGGCGGGACTGGCTGGTGTTCCTCGCCGTCAACCTAGTCACCCAGGCGGGGCTCCACCTGTGGATCGCGACAGACCTGGTTTCCATCGGCGATTCTGCCCTTCAGTATCTGGTGCTCCTCGTGGCGGAGGTGCCTATTTTGCTGGTGGAGCTGATTGCCTATGTGTTCCTGCTGAAGGAGTACAGCGGGCTCCGCCGGGCGGCCTACGCCGCCTGCGCCAATATCGCCAGCTATGCCGTGGGTTATCTTCCTCTCCACTGGGCGGTGGAATTTCTGGCCCGGTGAGAAGATTTGTTTTACACGGGCGGCAAAATACGGTATAATACGATATGCCGGGTAGGAATTACCCGGCGTATCGCCTGTTTTATTGAGATAAGGGGAAGTATATGAAAAAAATCCTTGCGGGAGCGTGTCTGTTTGGCCTTCTGCTCTCTGCCTGTACTCCTGCCGCCGAACCGGGGGACGACGGCACGCTTCACATCCTGGCCACCACCTACCCGGTCTACCTGTTCACCACAGCGGTGACCGAGGGGGCGGAGGATGTGGAGGTAAGCCTGCTGGTCAACCAGCCCACCTCCTGCCTCCACGACTACACGCTCACCGTCAGTGACATGAGGGCCATCGAGAAGGCCGATGTGCTTGTGATGAACGGTGCGGGGCTGGAGGACTTTATGGGCGACGCCCTGGCGGCCTCTGACGCGGCGGTGATCGACTGCTCGGAGGGCATTGAGCTCCTGCCCGCCCTGGGCCACGAGGGCCACGACCATGACACCGAGTACGACCCCCACATCTGGATGTGTGAAGAGTCAGCACTGGTTATGATGAATAATATTCTTCATGGCTTAGGGGCGTTGGACGAGAAAAATCTGGATTGCTACCGTGAAAATGCCGCTGCGGCTGCGGCCTTGGTGCCAGAAGATGACGCACGAATGGAGAACCTAGCCTGTCCTTATCTGATCACGTTCCACGACGGGTTTCAGTACTTTGCTCTGGACAACGGCCTGAACCTACTGAAGTCCATCGAGGAGGAGGAGGGGGCGGAGGCCTCCGCAGCTGAGATCCAGGAGGTTGTGGATCTGGTGAGGGAATATGAAATTCCAGCTATCTTTACCGAGCGCAATGGCTCTGAAGCTACCGCCCGGGCCATTTCCCGGGAGACCGGCTGTGCGGTGTACCAACTGGACATGATCATGAGCGGCGACGGCACGGGCATCCAGCCCTACCTCGACGCTATGCAGAAAAATATCGACACCATCGCGGAGGCATTGGGATGAGCGTACACAAGCACGGAACCACAGGGCCCGGCTGTGCCGGTACCTGCTGTCTTAAAGCCACCGACCTTGGGGTGAGTTTCGGCGGGGAGGAAGTATTGAGAGATGTTTCCTTCCACCTGCACTGCGGGGAGATCGTGGCCCTTATCGGCCCCAACGGGGCGGGAAAGAGCTCTCTTTTCCGTACCATCCTGGGACAGGTGCCTCACACCGGGACCATTGAGTTCCAACGGGCAGGGGGCGACAAGACCCGGCCGCTGATCGGCTACGTGCCTCAGTCTCCCAGCTTTGACCGGGGAGACCCGGTCAGCGTGTTCGACTTCTTCTCCGCCGCTATCTCCCGCTATCCGGTGTTCCTGCCCTCCCCCCGGAGCCTGCGGGCCAGAGTGGGTGCATGTCTGGCCCGGGTGCATGGGGAGAGCCTGCTGGACCGGCGGATTGGGGCCCTCTCCGGCGGCGAGCTCCAGCGTGTGCTGCTGGCCCTGGCGCTGGAGCCGCTGCCCCACATTCTGGTGCTGGACGAGCCCCTCTCAGGCGTGGACATTGACGGGGAGAAGCAGCTTCTGGACATGTTGGACGAGATCCGTACCCGCTATGACCTGTCCATCCTCCTGTCCACCCACGACTTCGCCACCCTGGGCCAGTTTGCCGACAAGGTGATTCTCCTCAAGGGCACGGTGCTGCGGGTGGGGCCGCCGGATGAGGTGCTGGCCTCGCCGGAGTTCCAGGAGGTCTTTCACCTGAACCTGGGGAAAGGGAACCTGGGGAAAGGAGGGAGGGGCTGATGGATTTCCTGGCCGGGCTCCTGGAGCCCTTTCACTGGCAGTTCATGCGCAACGCCCTGCTGGCGGTGCTGGTAATCTCGCCGCTGTTCGGCCTGCTCTCCACCATGGTGGTCACAAGCCGTATGTCGTTCTTCTCCGACGCGCTGGGCCACTCCGCCTTTACCGGCATTGCCATCGGCACCCTGTGCGGCCTGGCCGATCCCCTGTGGATGGCGGTGCTGTTGGCGGCGGTGTTTGCCCTGCTGTTCACCTATGTGCGCCGAAAGTCCAATATGGCCAGCGACACGGTTATCGGCGTCTTTTCCTCCACCGCCGTGGCCCTGGGTATCTTTATTGCCACCTTCGGCGGCGGCAGCTTCACCCAGTACAACAGCCTGCTCATCGGTGACATTCTCAGCGTGGAGCCCGCCAAGATCGCCCTGCTGGCGGTGATCCTTTTGGTTGTGGTACTGCTGTGGCTGTGCTCCTTCAATCAGCTCATGCTGTCCTCCATCCACCCTGCCCTGGCGGACAGCCGGGGGGTGGGGGTGTTCTGGCAGGAGGCGGTGTTCTCCGCCGCCATCGCCGTGGTGGTCACGGTATCCATGACCTGGGTGGGCCTGCTGGTCATCAACTCCCTGCTGGTGCTCCCCGCCGCCGCCGCCCGGAATGTGGCCCGGAACATGCGGCAGTATCACCTGTTCTCCTTGCTTGGGGCGGTGATCTCCGGCCTGGCGGGGCTGATGACCTCCTATTATATCGGCTCTTCCGCCGGGGCGTCCATCACCCTCTATCTGGCGGTTTGGTTTGCCGTCACCTTTCTCCTGCGAAAAAAGTGTATATAAGCAAGAGCACCGCGGAAGCCAGCTTCCGCGGTGCTCTTGCTTGCTTTTTATACCTGAATCGAATCCACGAGGGCGTCGGCCAGGGCATCCAGCTCCACGGCCTTGTCGTCGGAGAGAGAGGAGGCCATACTCAACCGCTCGTTGAGGACGGTCATGTTTTTCATCTCCTCATCGATGAACTTCTGCATGAGATCTCCGGACTTGCAGGCCCAGGAGCCGTTCTCGATAAGGGCGAAGGTGCGGTTCTGGAGGTTGAGGGCCTTCATGTCCTCCAGGAAGCTCTTCATCACCGGGTAGATGCCCAGGTTGTAGGTGACGGAGGCCAGTACGATATGGCTGTACTTGAAGGCTTCGGAGATCAGGTAGGACACGTGGGTGTTGGACACGTCGTACACCGACACGTTGGTAACGCCCTTCTCGCACAGCCTGGCGGCCAGGGCCTGGGCGGCGGCCTCGGTGTTGCCGTACATGGAGGCGTAGGCGATCATGACGCCCTTTTCCTCCGGCTCATAGCGGCTCCACTTGTCGTACTTGTCGATGAAGTAGCCCAGATCCTTGCGCCACACGGGCCCGTGAAGGGGGCAGATGAACTTGATCTGGTCCAGAATGCCGGCGGCCTTGCCCAGCAGCAGTTGGATGTGGGGGCCGTACTTGCCCACGATGTTGGTGAGGTAGCGGCGGGCCTCGTCGATCCAGTCCCGGTCGAAGTTGACCTCGTCGGCGAAGAGCTTGCCGTCCAGGGCGATGAAGGAGCCAAAGGCGTCGGCGGAGAAGAGCGCGCCGTTGGTGGTGTCAAAGGTGACCATGGCCTCGGGCCAGTGGACCATGGGGGCACCCACGAAGGTGACGGTGTGCTTGCCGAAGCAGTGGGTGTCCCCCTCCTTCACCTCGACACACTCGTGCTCGTCGGGGTGGAAGCCGAACTGCCGCATGAGCATGAAGGACTTCTCAGTGGAGATCACCTTCACCTTGGGGTAGCGGCGGAGGATCTGCTCCACGCTGGCTCCGTGGTCGGGCTCCATGTGGTTGACCACCAGCCAGTCCAGGGGCTTGTCGCCCAGCAGGTGGTCCAGATTGTCCTGGAGCTGGCGGTAGGCGGACCAGTCCACCGTGTCGAAGAGGACGGACTGCTCGTCCAGCAGCAGGTAGGCGTTGTAGGAAACCCCTCTGGGGATGGGGTGGATGTTTTCAAACAGGTGGAGCCGGTGGTCGTTGGCCCCCACCCAATACAGATCGTCGGTTACCTTGCGCACGCAATACATTGCGATTCCTCCTTCTGTTCGTTAGGCCTCAATGAACTGATCCTTGCCCTCGGCGCACTCGGGGCAGACCCAGTCCTCGGGCAGGTTTTCAAACAGGGTGCCGGGGGCGATCTCGGCGTCCTCGTCGCCCAGCTCAGGGATGTACTCATAGCCGCAGCCGCCGCACACGTAGCGCTTCCCGATGGGCTCGGGCTTGGGGGCGGGGGGCCGCTTCATCTTCACCATGGGGGGCGCTGGCTGCTTCTCACCAGTGTCCAGGGCGGCGGCCAGCAGGGGCAGGATCTCGTTGACATCGCCCACGATGCCGTAGTCGCAGTTCTTGAAGATAGGGGCGTTGCCATTCTTATTGATGGCCACGATGGTGGAGGCGTCCTTGATGCCCTTCAGATGCTGGGTGGCGCCCGAGATACCGCAGGCGATGTATAGGTTGCCGGTAAACTTCTGGCCGGACATGCCTACATAGCGGCTCAGAGGAACATATTTGAGCGTCTCGGCCACCGGGCGGGAGGAACCCACCGCGGCGCCGGCAGCTTTCGCCAGGTTCTCAATGAGCTTCATGTTCTTCTTGTCGCCGATACCCTTACCGGCGGAAACCACCCGCTCGGCCTGGTTGATGGGGGTGTCCATGGGGATGCCCACGGTAAAGTCGTGTCCGTCCTTCTTCAGTGCCTCCACCAGGGCGGCCACCTTGTCCTCGGACGCTCCGTCCCGGAAAAGCTGGCGCTTGCGCACGCCGGTGATGGGGGCGGGCTTTTTGGCTACAGAGCGGCTGCCGCCGCCGCTGCCCTTGGAGATTTTGCCGATGAGATGGGAGGCAATAACCACCCGCTGAATCTCATTGGTGCCCTCGTAGATGGTGGTGATCTTGGCGTCGCGGTACATCCGCTCCACGTCCATACCTTTGAGGAAACCAGTGCCGCCGAAGATCTGCACCGCGTCGTTGGTGACCTCCAGGGCAATGTCCGAGGCGTACATCTTGGCCATGGCGGACTCCATGCCGTAGGGCTCGTGGTGCTCCTTCAGTTCGGCGGCGGAGTAGATGAGGAACCGCGCACAGCGCAGCTTGGTGGCCATGTCCGCCAGCTTGAAGGCCAGGGACTGCTGGGCGGCGATGGGCTTGCCGAACTGAACCCTCTCCTTGGAGTACTCCAGGGCGGACTCATAGGCCCCCTGGGCGATGCCCAGGGCCTGGGCTGCGATGCCGATACGGCCTCCGTCGAGGGTGGCCATGGCGATTTTGAAGCCGTCACCCTCCTTGCCCAGCAGGTTTTCCTTGGGTACCTTCACATCATTAAAGATCAACTCAGCGGTAGAGGAGGAGCGGATACCCATCTTGTCATAGTGGTCGCCGAACTCGAACCCCTTCCAGCCCTTCTCCACAATGAAGGCGGAGATGCCCCGGGTGCCGATGTCCGGGGTGGTGACGGCAAAGACCACATAGGTGTCCGCCTTGGGGGCGTTGGTGATGAAGATTTTGCCGCCGTTGAGCAGCCAGTGGTCGCCCTTGTCCACGGCGGTGGTCTCGGTGCCGCCGGCATCGGAGCCGGCGTTGGGCTCGGTGAGGCCGAAGGCGCCAATTTTTTCACCTCTGGCCAGGGGCACCAGATATTTCTTCTTCTGCTCCTCGGTGCCGAAGGCGAAGATCGGCCAGGAGCCAAGGGACACGTGGGCGGACAGAATCACGCCCGTGCCGCCGTCTACCCGGGACAGCTCCTCCACGGCGATGGCGTAGCTAATGGCATCCAGCCCCGCGCCGCCGTACTCCTTGGGGTAGGGGATACCCATCAGGCCCAGCTCCCCCAGTTTTTTTACGGCTTCGGCCGGAAACTCATTGGCCTGATCCAGGGAGAAGGCGATGGGCTTGACCTCCTCTTCGGCGAAGGCGCGGATCTTGGCGCGCAACTGTTCATGCGCTTGGGTCGTCTGGAACAACATGTTGCTTCCTCCTTACACATAATTAAAAGTGGATAAAATTAGTCCAATTTGTAGGCGAAAAAATCAGTCTGCCGGACCCAGAATGTCCTCCAAAGTGTGGGCCTTCAGTTCCGCATTCAGCTTTTCCTGAATGCCTGTCAGATGGCAGTGAACCGTACAGCCGCCATGGCTGGCCCGCCAGGGACAGGAATAGGTGGGATCCATACAACTGCTTAGGCGGGAATCCTCTCCCATAGCGGTCATCAGGTCGTAGAGAGTGACCCGGTTGAGCTCTGCCGACAGGCGACAGCCACCTTCGGCGCCGCGGGCTACCTCCACAAATCCGGCCCTGGCAAGCTTTTTGAGAATCTTGTGTGCAAAGGACTGGGGGACCAGCTCCCGCTCCGCCGCCTCCGCCGCTGTACGGCGCTCCCCATCCCGCAGGGTGCGCAGCAGGCGCAGGGCATAATCGGTTTCGCGGGTAATCACAGCCGCTCCACTCCTTTCTGATTGGTCTGGCTACAACATATCATTTTGGATAAAGTTTGTCAAGTATAATTTTCCAAAATCGTCACAATGTAAAAAAACGCGCGGCATGTTTTGGCATGCCGCGCGCTGAGGTCAGGATTTTCAGCCCAGCAGATGGATGCTGGTGATCAGGCCGGAGAACACAATGGAAACGGTGGAGCACAGCTTGATCAGGATGTTGAGGGAGGGACCGGAGGTATCCTTGAAGGGGTCGCCCACAGTGTCGCCGATGACGGCGGCCTTGTGGCAGTCGGAGCCCTTGCCGCCATGGGTGCCGCTCTCGATGTACTTCTTGGCGTTGTCCCAGGCGCCGCCGGCGTTGGACATGAACACGGCCACCACGAAGCCGGTGACGGTGACGCCGCCCAGCAGGCCCACCACGGCCTCTGCGCCCAGGATCAGGCCGGTGACCACGGGCACTACAATGGCCAGCAGGGAGGGGACCACCATCTCATGCAGAGCGCCCTTGGTGCAGAGATCCACACAGGAGGCGTAGTCGGGGTCGGCCTTGCCCTCCATGATGCCGGCGATCTCCTTAAACTGGCGGCGCACCTCCACCACGATGGACTGGGCGGCCCGCTGCACGCCGCTCATGGTCAGGGCGGCGAAGAGGAAGGTGAGCATGGCGCCCACGAACAGGCCCACCAGAACGGCGGGGTTAGTGATGGAGAGATCCAGCGTGTCCACCTTGACCTTCACCACGTCCACATAGCTGACCAGCAGGGCCAGGGCGGTGAGGGCGGCGGAGCCGATGGCAAAGCCCTTGCCGGTGGCGGCGGTGGTGTTGCCCAGGGAGTCCAGGGCGTCGGTGCGGTTGCGCACCTCCTCGCCCAGGCCGCTCATCTCGGCGATGCCGCCGGCGTTGTCGGCCACGGGGCCGTAGGCGTCGGTGGCCAGGGTGATGCCCAGGGTAGACAGCATGCCCACCGCGGCGATGCCGATGCCATACAGGCCCTTGGAGAAAAGCTCGCCATAGTTGGCCGCATTGGTGGTCAGGGAACCGCCGGCGGCCAGGAAGGAGACGATGATGGCCACGCCGATGATGACGATGGGGGCGGCGGTGGACTTCATGCCCAGGGAGATGCCGCCGATGATGGTGGTGGCGGCGCCGGTCTCGGTGGAGTCGGCCAGGCCCTGGGTGGGCTTATAGGTGTCGGAGGTGTAGTACTCGGTAAAATAGCCGATGGCGCAGCCGGCCACCAGACCCGCCAGAATGGCGATGTAAGGGCCCCAGGAGCCCATGATGTAATAGGTGACGGGGGCGGCGATGACGGCGGCCAGCACGGCGGCGGTGTAGGTGCCTTTGCGCAGAGTAGCCAGCAGGGACTTCTGGGTGGCGTTCTCCTTGGTGCGGATCAGGAAGGTGCCGATGACGGAGCACACCACGCCCACCACGGCGATGATGAGGGGCAGAAGCATGGCGTTCCAGGTCAGGCCATCGGCGGCGTAGGCGGAGGCGCCCAAGGCGAAGGTAGCCAGAATGGAGCCCACGTAGGACTCATACAGGTCAGCGCCCATGCCGGCCACGTCGCCCACGTTGTCGCCCACGTTGTCGGCGATGGTGGCGGGGTTACGGGGGTCGTCCTCGGGGATGCCGGCCTCCACCTTGCCCACCAGATCGGCGCCCACGTCGGCGGCCTTGGTGAAGATGCCGCCGCCCACGCGGCCGAACAGGGCCATGAAGGAGGCGCCCATGCCGAACATGACCATGGTCTGGGCGATCTGGGCGGCCTCAAACCCTGCGATGTACTTGAGAATGTGGAACCAGATGGACACGTCCAGCAGACCCAGGCCCACCACGGTGAAGCCCATGACCGCGCCGGAGGAGAAAGCCACGTTCAGGCCCCGGTTGAGGCTCTCATGGGCGGCGTTGGCAGTGCGGGCGTTGGCGGAGGTGGCAATCTTCATGCCCACAAAGCCCGCCAGGCCGGACCAGATGCCGCCGGTCAGGAAGGCGAAGGGGATAAACCAGTTGTCCAGCATCCCGACTCCTGCCAAAATTAACAAAATGACGAAGACAATGATAAAGATCTTTGCAACGGTAGTATACTGGCGCTTAAGGTAGGCATTTGCGCCCTTACGGATGGATGCGGCCAGCTTTTGCATCAGTTCGGTGCCCTCTGAGAACTTGAGCACCTTCTTGGCTTGGGTTAAGGCGAAGATTAATGCAATTAATGCACCTACTAAGCCGACCCAAAACAGGTTTTCCAACAACTTTCCCCACTCCTTTTTTTCTTTGGAAGCCTTGTAACACAAGGCTTCCAGCGTTAAGAGACAATATAATATTAACGCAAAAAGGGGTGATTTGGCAAGTATATCTTAAGATAAGAAAGCGTCAAATCCTAGGATTTGACGCTTTCGACAAAAACGAATGATTGGTTTAAGAACGCTTCCATGCATTTCTGCTAAAGAGAACGAGAACAGGCAGAACCTCCAGGCGCCCGATCAGCATACACAGGGAGAGCACCAGCTTGGAGAAGCCGGAAAAGGCGGAGTAGTTGCCCATGGGGCCCACCAGCTCCAGTCCGGGGCCCACATTGCCGATGCAGGAGACTACGGCGGTGAAGGTGGTGCCAAAGGAGAAGTTGTCCACCGACACCAGCAGCGTGGCCCCCAGGGCGATGAAAAGATAGGCTGCAAAAAAGAGCTGGACGGAGCGCAGGCTGTCCTCATCTACCACCCGGCCGTCCAGCTTGACCACGTTGACGGAGCGGGGGTGCACCACCTGCCGGATCTCCCGGCGGATGCACTTGAGCAGGAGCAGAACGCGGGAGCACTTGATGGCGCCGCCGGTGGAGCCGGCGCAGGCGCCGATGAACATGAGCAGCACCAGCAGAATCCGCGAAAACTCCGGCCACAGGTTGAAGTCAGTGCTGGCGAAGCCGGTGGTGGAGATAATCGAGCCCACCTGAAACGCGGCGTGGCGCACGGCGGAGCCGTCCGCCGGATACATGGGCCAGATGTTGATGGAGATCAGGAGGGTGCTGAAAGCCACCACGGCCAGAAAGAAGCGCAGCTCGTCGCTGCGGAGCGCCTGGTGTACCTTGCCGCAGAGCAGCAGGAAGTAGAGGGCAAAGTTGATGGAGAAGATCAGCATGAAGAGCGTGATGATGACCTCAATGGCGGGGCTTTCATAGGCCGCAATAGACAGGTTTCTGGTGGAGAAGCCGCCGGTGCCCGCGGTGGCGAAGGAGTGAACCAGGCTGTCATACCACGGCATGCCGGCGATTCGCAGGCAGAAGACCTCCAGCAGAGTGAGGGCGCAGTAGATGCCGTAGAGGATTTTGGAGGACTGGCTGGTCTTGGGTACCAGCTTGCTCACAATGGGCCCGGGGCTCTCGGCGCGCATCACATGCAGGGTCCGTCCGCCCAGGCTGGGCAGCAGGGCGATGGTGAGGATCAGCACCCCCATGCCGCCCATCCAGTGCATGAAGGAGCGCCAGAAAAGGATTCCTCTGGGCAGGGGCTCCACTGCGGTCAAGATGGAGGCGCCGGTAGTGGTGAAGCCGGAGACCGACTCGAAGAAGCAGTCCACATAGGAGGGGAAAAAGCCGCTGAAAAAGAAGGGGAGGGCGCCGAAGGCGCTCATCAGCAGCCAGATGAGGGCCACGGCGAAAAAGCCCTCCCGGGGGAAAAAGTGGTCGTTGCTGCGTATGAGGGAAAGGGCGAGCCCCACCGCTCCCGTCATGGCAATGGACAGGAGGAAGGGAAGGGGATTTTCGCGGTAGAACAGGCAGACCAGCAGGGGGAGGAGCAGCGCGCCTGCCTCTACCAGCAGGGTCTTGCCCGTCAACTTGAAGACCAGGCGGAAGTTCATGCGTCGCCTCCCAGCTCCAGAAGGGAGTCCTCAAAGATGTCGTTGAGATCCAGAATCCCGTGGTTGCGGGATATGACGATCACGGTGTCACCAGCGGCGATGGAAGAGGAGCCGTCAGGGATTACGATACGGCCCTGGTGCACCAGGACGGCGACCAGGATGCCAGGCTTCAGGCGCAGCTCTCGCAGGGGGGTGTCCCGGTTTCGGGTGGTTGCATTGGCCACAAATTCCATAGCCTCGGCGTGGCCGTCGGCGATCTTGTAGAGGGCGTTCATGACGCTGCCCTTGGAGTTCTGCATACCGCGTACCACCTGAAGAATCTGCCCGGCGGTCAGCAGCTTGGGGGAGATCACGCTGTCCAGCCCAGCGGCGTGGGCGATGCCGGCATAATTCTGGCGGTTGGACTTGGCCACCACCTTGGGTATGCCCTGCTGCATGGCGTAGAGGGAGATAATGAGGTTGTCTTCATCCCGGTCGGTGAGGGCTACGAAGGCGTCGGAGGCGGTCACATCCTCCTCTTCCAGAAGTTCCTGGTCGGTGCCGTCGCCGCAGATGACCGTGGCCTTGGGCAGTACCTCGCTGAGATGGCGGCAGCGGTCCAGACTGCGCTCAATGATCTTTACGTGTATGCCAAGCCGCTCCAGAATGGCGGTGAGGTAGTGTGCGATTCGTCCGCCGCCCACCAGAAATACGTTGCGGCACCTGGGATTGTGCCGCCCCAGCAGGCGAAAGAAGGCGGTCAGGCCGGTAGGCTGGCCGATCAGATAGAGCCGGTCCCCCACCTGGGGCACAAAGGAACCGTCGGGGATGACCACATCTCCCTCCGCCCGCTCGGCGGCACAGAACAGCATAGGAAGGGACTGGAGCTGGCCGCTCTGGGCGGACAGGGGATGTCCCACCAGAAAGTCCTCCTCCCGCACCCGGAAGCCAATCAGCTCCACCCGACCCCGGCAAAAGGTCTCCAGATTGGCGGCAGGGGGAAAGCGGAGCAGACGGGCGATCTCCGCCGCCGCGGCGTTTTCCGGGTTGATGACCAGGTCAATGCCCAGGGCCTCCTTCAGCAGGGAGAGCTCCATAGCATATTCTACATTGCGTACCCGGGCGATCGTATACTTGGCGCCCAGCCGCTTGGCGGTCAGGCAGCAGACCATGTTGACCTCATCCATACTGGTGGCGGCGATCAGCACATCCGCAGCATCCACACCCGACTCTCTCAGGGCGGAAATGGACGCGCCGTTGCCTTTGACACACATGACATCCAGGGCCTCAGAGGCGTGGCGGAGAGCGGCGTCGTTGGTGTCAATTACGGTGATATCGTGCTCCTCCTGAGAGAGGTGCTCGGCCAGGGTAAAGCCCACCTTGCCGTCGCCCACGATGATGATTTTCAAGCTCCATACATCCTTTCAGAGCGCCCGGAGGTGCCCCACAACACATTGCATGCTAATCTTAACGCAATCTTAACACGCATGCAAGGACATTATGCGTAATTTGCCGAAAAAGAGCCCCTCTCCACAGGGAGAGGGGCTCTTTTTCGGCTTTTATACCGTCCATTCACTGTGCACCAGGCCGACCAGATACCAGTCACCCTGATAGCATTCAAACACCAGTTTGAGAGAACACCAGTCGTATCCGGCCATCTGTTCGTCCAGACCGGGAAAGTGATACTCCACAAAACGTCCCTCCGGATAGGCGGAGGCCACATTTTCCAGCGCGTTTCCCTGCATCAGAACGGTGTCTACCGCCGTCTCAGGGGCGGCAGTATAGTCGGCATTGAAGACGTAGCGCTCAAAATACTCCCGTCCGGTCAGTTCAATGGGGGCGCCGGTGCCGTCCTCAATACCCCACACATAAGGGATGTCGTCCTCGGGCAAGAGGACGAGCTGGGCGGGGAGGAGATTGCGGTCACAACTGGGCTCCACCGTGGAGTAAGGCGTCAGGGTAACCCCTTTCTCCGGGTGCACCAGCGCGGCCAGGGCCTCATAATCGCTCTCCTTCAGCGCGGCGAGAACCTGTCCGGCACGGTCGGACAGGCAGGAGGTGCCGGCGTCGGCCGGCGCGGCCTGGTAGAGGGTAGATCTACCCTCTACCTCAATAGCGTCCAGCGCGGAAACTGCGGGATACTCCGCTGCGGTGGCACGGACCGAGTTCAGGCTGGCAGAGGAGATCCCGCTGCCGAACAGGGTGCCCAGTGCAAGCCCGCCCAAAAGGGCGATCAGGGCAAATAGCACGGCCTTCTTCATCCGGTACACACCTTTCCTGTCAGGGGAAATTCACAGTTCCTTATTTTAAAAGCTGCATACAAAAAAAGCAACAACAAAAGGTTACAAAAGCTAGGATGCTTTTGTATATCTTGCAATGATGGAAAAAAGGAGGTATAATAAAAAATAGTGGAATGCCCTGTTTGTTGCGACAATGGGGAAATACCAAGAAACCGTATGGATACTATGTTTCAACGACTTTTCGTTTTCCTATATAAGCAGTCTAAAAATGCTGTTTGACGCTTTTTTGACGCCCATGCTCCACGGGTACTAATAAAAAGAAACAAGAAGATATGGGGATTATGCTCCACTTGTGAGCAAATGACTGTTTTCCCTTTGCTGCATTAAAGTCTCATTTTCGTTCCTTTCCATTCCGCTTTTTAAAGCCAAAAAGTTCCGTAGCAAGCATAGGAAGAGGGTACCCTCTTCCGAAATACTGCTTGTTGGGAATGCTCCCAAACCCTCATTGCATTTGCAAAATAGCTATCCAAGAACGTGTTCTGAATGAAGTGGAAAATTGATAGGAATAGAGTATAATCTAAATCAAGCGGTAAATTTGAATTTGGGGAGGTACATAACCATGAGGAATATGATTGCATACTGCGGGTTGGACTGTGAAAAATGCGACGCATATCTTGCAACAATCAATGACGACCAGGCGTTGCGTGATAAAACTGCAAAACTATGGGCCGAGTTAAATAATGCTCCTATTCTGCCTGAACATATCAACTGTGAAGGTTGTCGTGTTGATGGGGTTAAAACTGTATATTGCGATACTCTTTGCGGTATTCGTCAATGTGCGTTGAAAAAAGGTGTGACGACATGTGGCGACTGCCCGGATTTAGAAAAATGTCAGACTGTTGGAATGATTATCTCAAATAATCCCGCTGCTCTGAAAAATCTGAAAGGATAGTGTGTGGAGGTGCCGGCTAATATGAAAAGATACATCGCGTTTTTGCGTGGTGTCAATATAAGTGGAAAAAATAAGGTTCCAATGGCAGAATTAAAGAAATGCTTTGAAAAATTGGGATTTGGAGAAGTTAAGACATATCTGAACAGCGGAAATGTGATTTTTTCAAGTGATGAAGATAATATAGGACGTTTTACAACTCAGATTGAAACAATGATAAAAAATCAGTTTGGTTTTGATATTCCTGTTTTTGTCATATCAAAAGAAGAACTTGAGGATATTTTACATAATGCACCTAAGTGGTGGGGCAATGAAAATAAGGAAATCTATGATAATCTGATTTTTATTATGCACCCAACTACATTTACTGATGTATTCAACGAGATTGGAGAACCTAATGACGAATTAGAACAGATAAAGAACTACAAAGAAGCTGTATTTTGGTCTTTCAGCCGAAAAGATTATCAAGAAACAAATTGGTGGTCAAAGACAGCAAGTGCAAATATCAGTACCAAACTAACGATAAGGACAGCGAACACTATTAGAAAAATAGTTGGAATGTAATTGCTTCTTAAAATTCAGTTTATCTGGAAGATTGAGTGACACGCAGGAATAGCAGAGCCAGCCGACCTTGTCAATGGCAAGATGAACGGCTACGCCGCCATTGACAAGCCCGCCTGTCCCCGTTTATGCGGCAATTAAGAGTGCGAAAGCAACGAGTGCTTTCGCACTCCCTATAGTATGAGTAATAGTCACGTAGTAGACGGTTTGAAATGCAGTATTTATGCGGCTTTGTAGATGTAAAAACAAAGTGGGTAATGGTTTTGTACTCCGTCCCTCAAAATGGTATTTTGTTGCGTGTCAGTGCTTTGTTGCTTGACGCTTTTTTGACGCCCGCGCTTACAAAAGGAAGTTGTAAAGAGATATGGCAGGATTTAAGCAAAAACGGCGCAAACCCTTATATATCAAGGTTTCCGCTGTTATCTTATAAAGACTTATAAGAAGATATAAAGCGTTTTTTGCGCTTTTAGTCTATAAAAATAGTTTTTTGTCAGAACAAGGAGGATTATCATGCACGAACACGAGCTGCAATTTCATATCAAATGTAAGGCCGGCGACGTGGGCCGCTACTGTTTCCTGCCCGGTGATCCCGGCCGCTGCGAGAAGATCGCAGCCTACTTTGATAACCCGGTGAAGGTACAGAGCAACCGGGAGTACACCACCTATACCGGAACCCTTCTGGGGGAGAAGGTGAGCGTCTGCTCCACCGGCATCGGCGGCCCCTCTGCGGTGATCGCCATGGAGGAGCTGCACAACATCGGCGCGGACACCTTCATCCGGGTGGGCACCTGCGGCGGCATCGCCCTGCCCGTTAAGAGCGACGATGTGGTGATCGCCACCGGCGCGGTCCGCCACGAGGGGGCCAGCCGGGAGTACGCCCCCATCGAGTTCCCCGCCGTGTCCGACTATGAGGTGCAGACTGCCCTGGTGCAGGCTGCCAAAAACCTGGGCAAGCCCTGGCACGCCGGCGTGGTGCAGTGCAAGGATTCCTTCTATGGACAGCATGACCCCAAGCGGATGCCAGTGAGCCAGGAGCTGCTCTACAAGTGGGAGGCGTGGAAGCGCCTGGGTGTCCTGGCCTCCGAGATGGAGTCCGCCGCCCTGTTCTGCTGCGCCGCCGCCCTGGGGGTACGCTGCGGCTCCTGCTTCCACGTCATCTGGAACCAGGAGCGGGAGGCTGCCGGGCTGGATCAGGAGGAGAGCCACGATCTGTCCGCCGCCCTGGAGGTAGGCATCGAGGCCGTCAAGCTGCTGATCGAAGCCGACCGGGTCGCGAAGGGGTGAGCCGCAGAACCGCTCCGCCCTGCCTTTACATAGTGAAAAATGCCTGGAACCATGTGGTTCCAGGCATTTCTTATTGCTTATTTTACCGTTTTCAGCGCCCGCATGGCGTTGAGAATGGCGATGACGGACACGCCCACATCGGCGAACACCGCCTCCCACATATTGGCCGCACCGGCGGCGCTGAGCGCCAGCACCAGGAACTTGACGGCCAGGGCGAAGACAATGTTCTGACGGACGATGGCCAGGGTGCGCCGGGCGATTCGAATGGCGTCGGCAAGCTTGGAGGGCTTGTCATCCATCAGCACGATGTCGGCGGCCTCGATGGCGGCATCGGAGCCCAGGCCGCCCATGGCGATGCCGATGTCGGCCCGGGAGAGCACCGGGGCGTCGTTGATGCCGTCGCCCACGAAGGCCAGGGCGCCCTTGGGGGAGACCTCGCCCAGCAGAGCCTCCACACGGGTCACCTTGTCGGCGGGGAGGAGCTGGGTGTGTACCTCGTCCAGGCCCAGCTCCTGTGCCACTGACTCACCCACGGCTTTGGCGTCGCCGGTGAGCATGACGGTTCTGCGCACACCACAGGCCTTCAGCGCAGTGATGGCCTCCTTCGCGTCGGGCTTCACCTCGTCGGAGATGACGATGTGGCCCAGGTAGACCCCATCGGAGGCCACGTGGACGGTGGTGCCTACCCGGTGGCAGGGGTGCCAGCTCACGCCGATGTCCTCCATCAGCTTGTCGTTGCCGGCGCAGATCTGGCGGCCGTCCACTGTGGCCCGCACGCCCCGGCCGGACAGCTCCTCCACATTGGATACCCGGGAAGTGTCCAATTCCTTGCCGTAGGCCTCCTTGAGAGAGCGGGAGATGGGGTGGTCGGAGTAGCTCTCCGCCAGGGCGGCCAGCTCCAGAAGCTGCGCCTCGCCGCAGTGGTCGGGATGGATGGCGGTGACGTTAAACACGCCGCGGGTCAGAGTGCCGGTCTTGTCAAAGACCACGAGTTCCGTTTTGGCCAGTACCTCCAGATAGTTGCCGCCCTTTACCAGAATACCGTTTTTAGAGGCCCCGCCGATGCCGCCGAAGAAGGACAAGGGGACGGAGATGACCAGGGCGCAGGGGCAGGAGACCACCAGGAAGTTCAAAGCCCGCTGGATGGAGTCCACCCATTGGATGGAGGTAAACAGGGGGGGCAGGAGGGCCAGAGCCACTGCGGCCAGCACCACGGCGGGGGTGTAGTATCGGGCGAACTTGGTGATGAAGTTTTCTGCCTTGGCCTTCTTGCTGGAGGAGTTCTCCACCAGATCCAGAATTTTAGCCACAGTGGACTCCTCAAAGGCCTTGGTGACCCGAACCCGCAGCAGGCCGGACAGGTTGACACAGCCGGAGATCACATCGTCGCCGGGCTGGGCCTCCCGGGGGAGGGACTCGCCGGTGAGGGCCGCAGTGTCCACATTAGAGGTGCCCTCTAGCACCACGCCGTCCAGGGGGATGCGCTCGCCGGCCTTGATGACGATGGTGTCACCCACCGCCACATCCTCGGGGTCTACCTGCCGGAGCTGACCGTCCACCTCAATGTTGGCGTAGTCGGGCCGGATATCCATCAGGGAGGTGATGGACTTGCGGGACTGGTCCACGGCATAGCTCTGGAAGAGCTCGCCCACCTGGTAGAACAGCATGACGAATACGGCCTCGGGGTATTCACCGGTGGCCAGGGCGCCCACAGTGGCCAAGGACATCAGAAAGTTTTCATCAAAGACCTGGCCGTGGGCGATGTTGCGCACGGCCCGCCACAGGACATCCCAGGCAATGACGGCATAGGGGATCAGAAAGGTGAACAGCCGCAGCCATCCCTCCGTGGGCAGGAGAAGTGCGACCGCAAAGAGCACTGCGCTGGCGAGGACGCGGAAGAGCATTCGCTTCTGCTTCTTGGACATAGGACATCGCTCCTTTGAAAAAATCCGGGACGGCCGCCGTAGGCCGTCCCTGGTGCGGTCAGCGGACGATGGTACAGTCTGGCTCCACCTTTTTGCACACCTTGACGACCTCGTTCAGAATTTCATCAAACCGGGTGTCGTCGGCGTCCAGAGTCAGCTTCTGGGTCATGAAGCTGACGGTGGCGTCGTGGACGCCGTCCAGCTTCTTGATAGCGGCCTCCATCTTGGCGGCGCAGTTGGCACAGTCCAGATCAATGAGCTTAAAGTGCTTTTTCATGGTAAAGTCTCCATTTCTTTATAGAATATGCAGAGGCAGCAGCTCCGCCACGTGCTCCATCCCCTGGTCCAATATGGTGCGCACGTGCCCGTCGGCCAGAGAATAGAATACGGTCTTGCCCTCCCTGCGGGCCTTGACCAGCCTGCTCTGCTTGAGAGAGCGGAGCTGGTGGGAGATGGCGGACTGGGTCATGCCCAGGAGCTGGGCGATGTCGCAGACGCACATCTCTGATTCAAAGAGGACGTACAGGATTTTAATGCGGGTGGAGTCGCCGAAGATTTTGAACAGCTCCGCCAGGTCGTAGAGAACCTCCTCATCCGGCATGTTCTGGTTGACCTGGTTCACGATGGCCTCATGCACATGCATGTACTCGCAGCGTTCCACATCCTTGGGTTCCGGCATCCGATCACATCCGTTCTAAAACATATGAGCTATTGTTCATGTGTTATTATATGCTTGATTGTTCAAATGTCAATAGGTTTTGCAAAAATATTTTTATTGCCCACCAGGTGATCTGGCGGTATGATTAGAAAAAAGGAGGGAAACACGAATGAAGCGAGACGCAAATCCGGAGAAGGGGCTGGAGGCTCTGGATCAGTGTGAATACATGGTTCTGGCCATGACCGATGGAGAGGGAAAGCCCTACTGCATCCCCCTCAACGGGGTACGGGTGGGGGAGAAGATCTATTTCCACTGCGCAAAGGCGGGGGAGAAGGTGGACTGTCTGCGGACCCATCCGCAGGTCTGCCTGACCGCGGTGGGACACCAGCGGGTGATCCAGGCCATCTATGAGACGGAGTACCAGTGCGCAGTGGTACGCGGCACCGCCGGAGAGGCCACAGACGAGACGGAGATGCGGGAGGCCCTCTGGGCTCTCTGCCGCAAGTACAGCCCGGACTGCCTGGAGCGGGTGGAACAGGTGATTGACGACAGCTTTGCCCGGGTGGCCATCTGGAAAATCTGTATTGAGTCCGTCAGCGGCCGCTGGAGGGATTACAGCGGCCAGGGCTGACCAGAGGCGCGTATGTGGATTCTATATGCCTTTGCCTCCGCGTTCTTTGCGGGAGTGACCGCCGTCTTGGCCAAGCTGGGCATGGAGGGAGTCAATTCCCATCTGGCCACGGCACTGCGCACCATTGTGGTGGCGCTCTTCGGCTGGGCAATGGTTTGGGTGGCGGGCTCCAGCGGCGCAGTCGGGGCGCTTGAACCGCGGAGCTGGCTGTTTCTCATCCTGTCCGGTCTGGCCACCGGAGGGAGCTGGCTGTGCTATTTTCGGGCGCTCCAGCTTGGGGAGGTCAACCAGGTGGCCCCCGTGGATAAATCCAGCACTGTGCTGACCATGCTGCTCTCCATCCTGTTACTGGGAGAGGCGGCCCACTGGAATACTTTATTGGGGATGGGGCTGATCCTGGCCGGCACCCTGGGGATGCTCCAGCGGAAGCCCCGGGAACGGGCCTCCTCCGGCTGGGGGTGGCTGCCCTGGGCGGTGCTCTCCGCCGTGTGCGCCAGCCTGACTTCCATCCTGGGCAAGGTCGGCATGACCGGCGTGGACTCCTATGTCGGCACCGCCATCCGCAACATGGTAGTGCTGGCAATGGCCTGGGCTCTGGTGCTCGGGCTGGGGCTCCAGCGGGAGATTTCGACGCTGAGCCGGAAAAACTGGGGGTTTCTGGCTGTGTCCGGCGTGTCTACCGGGCTGTCCTGGATGTTTTACTACCGGGCGCTCCAGGAGGGGCCGGCCAGCGTTGTGGCCCCCATCGACAAGCTGAGCATTCTGGTGACGGTTGGCTTTTCCTGCCTGGTGCTCCGTGAGCGGCTGAGCCGGCGGGCTGCCGCCGGGCTGCTCGTGCTCACCTGCGGCACCCTTCTTCTGCTGCTGTAGCATGAAACAGCGCCCCATGGCTTTTGCCACGGGGCGCTGTTTTGGCCTAAACAGAGGCAGCTGCGTTTGTTTTTTTCCGTCTGCGGCGGAGGAACAGCAGGGCGAGAAGTACCGCCGCAGCCGCGGCGGCCAGTACCCAGGGGAGAAGGGTTCCGCTTCCGGAGGCGCTGAGCAGCAGAGTACCGGCGGTGGGGGCGGTGAGCACCAGATAGCTGCCATCCCGCTCCGCCTCGATAGGGACGGCGGAGCCGTCCTGAAGCAGGGCAGCGCGCACAGAGCCCCTAAGACCGTCGGCGCATACCCGCAGCGTCACGGTGTCAGGGAGCTCCGCCCCGTCCGTGATCTGGTAGTCATAGGCGGCAGCGCCGTCTACCGGCTCCGGCCGCTGTGCCAGCTCCAGCCGTGCATCGGGAGAGAATGCTCCCTCGGCGAGAAGCAGGGGGCGTTCTCCGCCGGAGGAGATAGTGGTCACCCAGTCCTCGTAGACCGCCTCCACCGTCAGGCTCCGGGTGATGTGGTTGTGGTCAAAGGGAGCCCAGGCGCCATAGCGCCCGCCGTCGCTGGGTACTTCCGGGAAGGCGGCGGGGTCCAGGCTGCCGCCGTAGGGCACCTCCACTGTGTCCACCACCTGCTCCCCGGCCTGGAAGGTGACGCGGAAGGTGAGAAAGTCCGCCGGAATTCCCTCCAGGGCGGAGAAGGCGCCAAAGGAGAGGGGGGCGGTCTGTCCGGCATAGTCGATGCCGTCAATTCCGACTGCCTTCTCCTGAAGGTAATAGTTGCCGGAAACTGTGCCGTCAGCCCAGCCGGCCACCGCGCCCAGACGTTCGCCGCTGCCGTCGATGCGGGTCATGGCGATGCAGTCCGCGATATCCCTGCCCTCGCCGGCAATGCCGCCCAGGCTGCTGTCCCCGGTTACGTCGGCCTGGGCTGCACAGGAGCGGAGCACTCCCCGGGAGAGCCCCGCGATACCGCCCGCAAAGGAGCCGTCGTCGGCCCCCACGGGTCCCATACTGGTGCAGGAGAGGGCAGCGCCCACCTCGCCCCGGCCCAGGACACCGCCGGCGCACTCGTTCTTGGCGGTGACGGGGCCACGGTTGTCACACTGGTAGAGGATCGCTTTGAGCAGAGCGGTGGTATCCACCAGCAGATTTTCACTGTCCAGCTCCAGATTCTCCTCGGGGTCCAGTGAGAGCTCAGGGGAGACCGCTCCCGCAATGCCGCCCACGTTGGTGTCGGCCTGGATGCCGCCCTCATTCCGGCAGCCTACCACCCGGCCCGGGCCGCTCTGGGCCCCCTCGGCCGAAGTGTTCTCCTTCACCGTCTTTTCCGGAACCTCGGTCAGTTCCACAATGGCTTTCCGGGCCTCGTCAAGCTGCCCGATGATAGTAGTGGTGGTGGCATGCAGCTCCTGGTTGGCCTGGCCGGCCCCCTGGGTCATCTGATCCACCCGCTGGCTGATGTCATCCAAGTGCCCGTCCAGCTCGTCCAGGCGCTCCTGTCCCTTGTCGCCCAAGGTGTCCAGATAGCCGTTCAGGACATCCTCGATGATATCGGCCTGGCGGTTAACCACCCGGAGCTGCTCCACGCTGCCCTGGCTGAAGTCCTTGACATGGCCGTTCAGGGCATCGAGGGCCTTTTCCAGCGCCCGGGCGGCCCGGTCCATGTCACGGCGGGCGTCGCCCATCTCATCTCCGGCCTCTTGCCACAGCGTTGTCAGACGGTCCGCTAAGTGGAACGTGTCGGAACCCATGGCCTCCAGATGGCCGCTGATGCGGCTGAGGTGCCCGTTGAAATCGATGGAACCCACATCCCAGCGCTTATAGGCATCCAGGATGCCAGCCAGATCCAGGCGGGCCGCAGCCTGGAGGGCGTCCTTGACAAAGGACTCCAGCCGGTCGGTCTCGTCCGCGATCTGACGCAGCTCCGACACAAGACCGCTGTGTTCCCGCTCCAGTGCGTCCAGCGTGGAGGAGAGACTGTCTCCGGTGTCGGACAGGCTGTCCTCCAGAGTGCCGGTCAGATTTTTCAGCCCCTTGCGTAGGGCGGTGAGCTGGTTGCCCACCTCGTCCAGATCGGCGCTGGCCCGCCGGGTGAGGCGGTCCACCTCGTCCAGCAGGCCGCTCATGGCCCCGTTGATGGTCTGGACCGCGTCGTAGACCTGGTCGGCGGCGGCTGAGGTGTCTGTGTTGAAATCGCTGCCCGTTCCGTGGATTACGTCCTGGATGGCGGAGAGGGAGCCATGGATAGCGGAGATATCGTCCACTGCATCTCCGGCTGAGGAATGGATTTGGCCGGAGAGCTGAGTCATGAGGGTGGAAAGGGAGGCCAGGGCGCCGTCCAGCCGCTCCATGGGGTCCTCTCCGTAGGTGAGGGTCACGTAGGGCTCAAACTGGCCCACGATGCCCCCTACGTCCTTACGCCCCAGGATCTCACCATCGTTGAAGCAGCGAAGCAGCGCGCCGTTCTGAATCCCGGCGATGCCGCCGGTGTTGTATCCGGTGTGGGCGTAGCCCACAGCGGCGTGATTGGTGCAGTCGGCCACGGTGCCGGTATTGCGCCCGGCGATGCCTCCGCTGTTGGTGGCGGCATCGTTTCCACCAGTGTTGACTTCCCCCAGGTTAGTGCAGCTCTGGATCATGCCCTCATTGCGCCCGGCAATGCCGCCGCTGTTGGTGTTTCCGGTGACAGAGGCCCGGTTGGTGCAGCTCCGCACCACGCCGGAGCTCCCGTTGACGCCTACCAGTGCGCCCACGTCCTCATCTCCCGTCACATCGCCAGTGACGGTGACTTGTTCCACTGTGCCGTGGTTCTCACCGGCCAGGATGCCCACCTGCGACTGGGAGCCGCCAGGGGCCACTACCCCGTCCAGAGTCAGATTTTTTACGACAGCCCCCTCGCCCAGCGTGCGGAACAGGCCTACCTTGGAACCCTTGTCCAGCCAGGCGAAGCCGGAAATGGTGTGTCCGGCCCCGTCAAAGGTGCCGCGGAACACGGGAATGGTGGAAAAGCCGGTACCAGCCAGGGAAATGTCGGCGGCCAGCACCACGGTTACCCCTTGAGACCAGGTATCCGAGGTGCAGCTTTGGGCCAGCTTGAGCAGCCCGCTGGCATCATGAATGGTGATGGTATCCCCCTCCGCGCCGGCGGGGGGCAGCAGTCCCAGGCAGAATACCAGGGCCAGCAGCAGGGCGGCGCCCCGTTTTGCATAGTTCATCATGGCGTTATTCCTCCGTTTCATCCAGTTCCTGCCGCTTGCTCTCAATGAGGGCATCCACGCTGCCGTGGAGCACGCCCTTGAACTCGCCGTCAATGAAACCGGACACGTGGCCCCGGACATGTCCGTCCAGACGCATGGTGCCGTTCTGGAAGCGCTGTTTCCGGTCCCGGTTGAGGGTAATGGCGGTGCGCTCGATAAGGGCGTCGCCCAGCACCAGGAGCTGGGGCAGCACAGTCATGACCAGGACGATGGAGGTCAGGGTGCCACGGCCCAGGGTATCGCCGATGGAGGAGATAATGGTGTCGGTGGACAGCTTGCCGATGAGAAAGCCGGCCACAGTCATGATGGAGCCGGAAGTAAGCACGGTGGGGAAGCTCTGGTTGAGCGCCTCCACGGCGGCGGCCCGACGGTCAAGCACGGTCTTGAGCTGTAAGTAGCGGTTGGTGATGACGATGGCGTAGTCAATGGTAGCGCCCATCTGTATGGCGCTGACAATCAGGTAGCTCATAAAAAACAGGTTGGTGCCCGTCAGGAAGGGGAAGGAGAAGTTGATCCAAATGGAGCCCTGGATGGTGAGCACCAGCAGGATGGGCAGCCCAGCGGACTTGAAGGTAAACAGCAGGATGACCACCACAAAGAGCACGGTGAGCACACTGATTTTCAGGTTGTCCCCGGTGAAGGAGGCGGCCAGATCCCGGGCGTTGGTGGAATTGCCCACCAGCACCACATCGTCTCCGTAGTATTCCGCGGCAATGGCGCGGATCTGGTCCAGGAGGGCATAGGTCTCCGCCCCCTCCTCGGGGAGATCGGCAGTAAAGACCATCCGGGTCCACTGTTCCCCTTGGAGCTGCTGGAGTCCGTCGTCCAGGGTATCCTGCAATTCCTCCACCTGGCTGGCCTGCTCTCCGCTCAGGCGGATAACCCCCTTGTCCTTCTGCTCCAGCAGGAACTGGAACACATCCAGCAGGGGCACGGAATAGTCGTCCGTGTCCTGAAAGATAGCGCCGTATTCCTCCACGCTCAGGCCGTAAGCCTGGTAGAGCAGCCGGGCCAGCTCGATGTCCACGCCCGCCAGCTCGGCAAACTGCCGGGGGGTCAGCTTGTCGGTGAGGTAGCGGCCGTCCTCCACCTCAATGTTGGCCAAGCCGGTGGCGGTCGTCACGTTGTCCAGGGCCTCCACCCGGCGGAGCACCGCACCCTCGCTGTCGTAGTCCCCACGGGGAACCAGTACGGCAATGGTGTTGGTATAGCCGAAGGTCTCGTTGATCTTGTCCATGGCAATACGGGTCTCCGGACGGTTGCCTGAGTTGGTGGAATTGGTGGAGAATACATAGTCGCACTGGTTGGAGCAGTAAATGCCGCCGATGACGCACACGGCGAACACCGCCGGAAGCACGAAGCGCAGCTTCATGATGAGGCGGCCCCAGCCTGCGATGGAGGGCACTAGGTTTTTGTGGCGGGTCTTTTCGATGCCCCGGTTGAAAAGCATCAGCAGACCGGGCATGAGCAGAAACACCGACAGCATGGAGCAGACAATGCCCTTGGACAGGACGATACCCATGTCGAAGCCGATGCGGAACTGCATCAGCATCAGGGCCACCAGGCCGGAGATAGTGGTGAGGGAGGAGGAGGAGATCTCCACGATGGCCTTGCTCAGGGCGGCAATGTCCGCCTCTCGGGCGTCCAGACCGTTGTCCCGCTCCTCCATATAGCGGTGGCAGAAGATAATGGCGTAATCGATGGCCAAGGCAAGCTGGAGCACCACGGCGATGGCGTTGGTGATGAAGGAAACCGAGTCAAAGAGAAAGTTGGTGCCCATGTTGAGGATGGCGGAGACCACAAACACAATGAGAAAGACCAGGACCTCCAGATAGCTCTTGGAGGTGAACAGGAGTACCGCTACGATGACGGCGGCGGCAATGGCCAGAATGACCGTCATCTCCTGCATAAGGCTGTCTGAGTCGTACGGATCGCCGCTGGGGAAGACGTAGTGATCGTAGGGCGCTGCCAGCTCCTTTACGGCCGCGAGGGCGGCGTCCGCCTCCGGACTGCCCTCCTCACCGGTAAAGGAGACGGAAAAGAGGGCGGAGGAGTCCTTAAAGTGGTCGGTACTGTCGTCAAAGGCGACGGAGGACACGCCATCCAGCTCCGCTAATTGAGCGGCTACCTTTTCGGCTTGGCGGTAGGTCACATTGGAGAGCATGACCTGAGCGGAGGCGTAGGTGGTGAACTCCTCGTCCATAAGGGTCAGCCCCCGTCGGGTCTCGGTTTCGGCGGGGAGATAAGAGGTGATGTCATTGTTGACCACCACCTTGTCAATAGAGCTGCCGCAAAAGAGCACCGCCGCCAGGAAGACCAGAAAGAAGGCCTTTCGCTTGTCGACAATGAACCGCGCCAGCTTGGTTACAGGGGTTTCAGAGCTTGATGTTTGTGACATGGGTGGGATTCCGCCTTTCTAAACCGGGAGCTCGGGTTGAGGAATGAAGTGCTCTACATGCCGAAGCAGCACTTCGTCTGGAACGTCTGCACCGCTGGAGAGCCACCAGCGGATCAGGGCGAGCAGGCCGCCGGCATAGAAGCGGGCCGTCAGCTCCGGGTCAAACCCGGCGGCCGGGGCGCTCTCCGACAGCTTTCGCTTCAGCGCATCCGTAATGATCTCGTCCAGCACGTAGAACTCTGCTGCGCCCTGGACGGTGAGGAACATCCCCCTGTGGGACTTCAGGAAGGAGAGCGCGTTGTGAAAAAGGACCATAAAATACTCCCGGGGCCCGGTACGTGGGTCCAGGGAGGGGTCCACCGGCTCGAAGTATTTCTGTAGTTCGTCCACAGCATAGCGCAGCAGGGCCAGCTTGTCATCGAAATGGGCGTAGAAAGTGGTGCGGTGGACCATGGCGCGCTGGCAGATATCCACCACCGAGATTTCACTCAGCGGACGCTCCTCCAGCAGGGAGAGCAGGGCGTCGGCGAGGAGCTTCCGGGTACGGCGCTGCCGCAGATCTTCCCGGGGCTGGCTGGTTTGTTTCAATGGGATCCGCTCCTTATTCTGGGATGGGAAGAAGTGTAGCACAGACAAAAACAAATGTCAAGATAAACAACATATGTAGATTAAGTGAAACACACGGAACTTTTTCTGTTGAGGATTATAGGGATACAAATGGAACCGAGCTGTGCGAGAGGGCGGGGAATGAGAGACAACCGCCCTCTTTATATAATTTTATAGGTGCGCAAAGTAGGTTTCGTGCAAAACAAGTAAACCGAAGCCGGATAACCCATTGACGTAGTAGGAGATTGTTGCTATACTAATTTAATCCATATTGATTGGTGGGAAAGCTTGCGCTGCATGGAAGCAGTGATAAGAGAAGAAAAAGGAGGGGAAACGTGTGAAGCTGAATGTGGACGAGGCGTTGCGTTATCTGGGCATCGGCGGACAAGCAGCCGAGTCCATTCGGGCGAGTGTGGCTGCTGTCGCAGACAAGTTAACGGCTGCTATACAGCCCAGATACACCTACCGCGTGTGTTCCCTTCAAAAAACAGAGGCCGGATTCCTGCTGCCGGAGGCCGAGCTGACCCTTCCGGGCGCGGACGCAGCGAAAATGCTGGAGCAGTGCGATCAGGCCGTGCTGATGGCGTGCACTCTGGGGACGCAGTTTGAAACCCTTTTGCGCAGGGAACAGGCTCGTGATATGTCCAGGGCAGTCATTCTGGCTGCCTGCGGCAGCGCCTGGGTGGAGGCCGGGTGCGACCAGGTGGAGCAGGAACTGGCGCATTGTCTTCCGAACCGCTACAGAACGGACCGGTTCAGTCCCGGGTACGGAGATCTGCCGTTGTCTTTGCAGCCGAAGATCTGCGCCGCACTGGATACCCAAAGGCGGCTTGGACTGTATGTAACAGAGAGCTATTTGATGAACCCATCCAAGTCAGTCACCGCCATCATCGGCTTGTCCGACTGGCCCCAGATGGCCCGCATCCGTGGATGCGCATATTGTTCGATGCGTGAGACCTGCAAATTGCGCGTGGGAGGAAAACACTGTGGGAATTGAGATACCTCAAAACAAATTTTTGATCCTGGACGGCGCTATGGGCACCGTTCTCCAGCAGCGGGGACTGTCTCCCCAAGGCCGGCCGGAGCTGCTGAATCTGACGGAGCCGGAGCTGCTGGATTCCGTCTATAAAGAGTACATCGCCGCCGGAAGCCAGGTGATTTATGCCAACACCTTCGGTGCCAACGGCTTAAAGCTGGCCAAGACGGGCCACAGTGTGGAGGAGGTCGTGGGTGCGGCCATCGCCGTGGCAAAGAAAGCGGCGGCCGGTACCGGTACCCTGGTGGCGCTGGATGTGGGCCCGCTTGGCGAGCTGTTGGAGCCTATGGGTACGCTGTCTTTTGAGCGGGCATATGACCTGTTCCGCGAAATGGCGGAAGCTGGTGCAAAGGCCGGCGCGGACTTAATCGTGGTGGAAACCATGACAGACCTGTACGAGGCCAAGGCTGCCCTGCTGGCGGCCAAGGAGGCCGCCCACCTGCCGGTGTTTGTCACCATGTCCTTTGATGCCGGCGGCCGGACTTTCACCGGCTGTACGGTCGCCTCCATGGCCCGTACACTGGAGGGCCTGGGTGCGGACGCTATTGGACTGAACTGTTCGCTGGGGCCAGACCTGCTGGCGCCGCTGCTGAAAGAACTGTGTGAGAATACCCGCCTGCCGGTCATTGCCAAGCCTAACGCGGGCCTGCCGGACCCGGTGGATGGACACTATGATATGGGACCGGAGGACTTTGCCCAGGCTCTGCTGACCTGCGTGGAGGCTGGTATCTCCATCGTGGGCGGCTGTTGCGGTACATCCCCGAAATACATTCGTCGGCTGACGGCAGTTCTGGAAGGAAAAAAGCCCGTATCCCGGCACTATAACAACACCGGTCTTGTCTGTACCCCTGTGACACCCATCCGACTGAATGGTGTGCGGGTGATTGGTGAGCGTATCAACCCCACCGGGAAAAAGCGTTTCCAGCAGGCGCTGCTGGAAAATGACCTGGACTATATCCTGGATGTGGGTGTCCAGCAGGAGGATGCCGGAGCGGACATCCTGGATGTGAACGTAGGCTTCCCCGGTGTGAATGAAGTGGTTATGCTGCCCAGAGTGGTAAAGAAGCTGCAAAGCGCGATCGCTGTGCCGCTTCAGCTCGATTCCTCCAACCCGGACGCACTGGAGGCAGGGCTGCGGGTCTATAACGGCAAGGCTGCGGTGAACTCTGTCAACGGAGAGCCGGAGGTTCTGGAGCGTGTGCTGCCTATTGTGAAGAAGTACGGCGCGTCCGTGGTGGGTCTGACGCTGGATAAAAACGGCATCCCCAAAACAGCGGAAGAGCGGGTCGCCATCGCCTGCCGCATTCTGCAGGCTGCTTTGGACCACGGCATCCCCAGAGAGGATGTGTGGATTGACTGCCTGACCCTGACGGTCTCGGCCCAGCAGGAGCAGGCTGCGGAGACGTTGAAAGCGGTGCGGACCATCCGGGAGGAGCTGGGGCTGCAGGTGGTGCTGGGCGTGTCCAACATCTCCTTTGGCCTGCCCAACCGCAAGCTGATCACGCAGAACTTTTTGATTCAGGCCATGCATGCCGGGCTGACTCTGCCCATCATCAACCCAAATCAAACGGAGATGATGGACGCGGTGGCGGCGTACCGTGTACTCTCCGGAGAGGACCGGGAGTGCCGAGCCTATGTTGCCCGTTTCGCGGCGGAGTCCCCTGCCGTGCAGGCAGCGCCGAAGGCGGATGCCCTGACGTTGGGCGATGCGGTCATCCGTGGGTTGAAGGCCGATGCCGGAAAGCTGGCTGCCAAAGCGCTGGAGACCGAGGATGAGCTGTCTCTGGTAGAAAACCACCTGATCCCCGCACTGGACAAGGTGGGAGAGGACTATGACAAGGGTACGGCATTCCTGCCCCAGCTGCTCAGCGCCGCCCAGGCGGCACAGGCAGTATTCGAGGTCATCCGGAGCTCTATCGCCGCCAAGGGCGGTGTGCCCGTGAAGAAGGGAAAACTCATCGTTGCCACTGTGCAGGGTGACATTCATGACATTGGCAAAAATATTGTGAAAACCGTACTGGGAAATTACGGCTACGAGGTGTTGGATCTGGGCCGGGATGTGCCGCCGGAGACCATCCTGCGGACGGTTCAGGAGCAGGGGGTGCACCTGGTGGGCCTGTCCGCCCTGATGACCACCACACTGCCCGCCATGGAAAAGACCATCCGGTTGCTGCACACTATGGAGGAGCCCCCGGTCATCTTTGTGGGCGGCGCGGTGGTGACGCCGGAATGCGCCAAACAAATGAATGCGGACTACTACGCCAAGGATGCCCACCAGTCGGTGGAGATCACCAGAAAGGTCATGGGATGATGGATATCCGCACCTATTTATCGCAGGGAAAGCCCTTGCTGTTTGACGGGGCTATGGGCACTTATTTCGCCGCCCATCCGGGCCGGGCTGAGGAACGCTGTGAACGGGCCAACCTGACCCGCCCGGAGGAAATTCTGCGCATCCACCGCGCTTATTTGCAGGCCGGCTGCCGGGCCATCAAGACCAATACCTTTGCCATCAGTGGAGATCTCTCCGATGGGAACGATGAAACCGCCTGCGACATCGTAAATGCGGCCTGCCACCTGGCACGGCAAGCCGCTCAACCCTATGGGGCTTATGTATTTGCAGATCTGGGCCCCGCGCCCCGTGACCACAGCCGCGCCCCGGCAGATCTATACCAGACGCAGGCGCAGTGGTTTCTGGAACAGGGGGTGACCCATTTTCTGGTGGAAACGCTGTCTGGTGACGAGGGGCTCCCGGAATTGGCTGGCTGGCTCAAGAAAAAAAATCCGGATGCGTTTCTTATGGTTTCCTTTGCCGTGGACCATAGTGGGATGACCAGCGCCGGACGTTTGGGCAGCGAGCTGTATCGCTTTGCATCGGAACTGGCTGGGGTGGATGCAGTGGGCTTTAACTGTGTTTCTGGCCCCCGCCATTTGCTGAAATACATTCAGACCCTGGAGCTGAGCGATAAGCCTCTGACTGTCATGCCCAACGCCGGTTACCCCACCGTGCTGGGCCGCCGCACGGTATTCGGCGGTCAGCCTGACTACTTTGCAGGGCAGATTGCACAAATCGTTCAGGCTGGCGCCTCCATCGTAGGCGGCTGCTGCGGTACTACGCCGGAACATATTGCCCAGACGGCGCAGGCTTTGAAAGAGCCGCTTCCTAAGTGCACCGTTTCTGCTCCGAAAAAGCTGCTCAAACCTGCGGCCAATGCGTCCAACTCCCTTTGGGAGAAGTTGGAGGCGGGTAAGCGTGTCATTGCCGTGGAACTGGACCCACCCGTAGATGACGACAGCGCGGGCTTTTGGGAGGGGGTGCAGGCCTTGCGGGGCTCGGGGGCCGATGCGGTGACGATCGCAGATTGTCCCATCGGTCGCCCACGGGCGGACAGCAGCCTGTTGGCCTGTAAAATCAAGCGGGATATTGGTATAGAGCCGTTGCCCCATATGACCTGCCGTGACCGCAATCTGAATGCTACCAAGGCTCTGCTTTTGGGCTTGTCCATGGAAGGGGTACACAATGTGCTGGTGGTCACCGGCGACCCTATCCCTACCGAGGATCGGAACGAAGTCAAAAGCGTATTCAATTTCAACTCCCGCAAGCTGGCCCGCTTTGTCCATATGCTGAATGAAAATACCCTGCGTACCCCCTTTCGTATCTATGGCGCTCTGAATCTGAACGCCCGCAATTTTGATGTGGAACTGCGGCGGGCACAGGAGAAAGAGGCATGTGGTGTTTCCGGCTTTCTGACACAGCCGGTGTTGTCCGCCGAGGCGCTGGACAACCTGAAATTGGCACACAAGACTCTGCAGGGCAAGATTCTGGGCGGGATATTCCCCGTGGTGAGCCACCGAAACGCCTGTTTTCTGAACAATGAGATTTCAGGCATGCGGGTGTGCGATGAGATCATTCATTTATATGAAGGGAAGGACCGTGATGCAGCGGAAGCTCTGGCGGTCACCGTTTCGACGGCGATTGCCAAAGAGATCTTCCCCTACACCGACGGTTATTACCTCATGACCCCGTTCCGCCGGGTGGCGCTGATGGAGCATATTATTCAAAATATTCAGCAATCGTGCATTTCATAAGCAAGGAAAAGGGGCCGTTCGTGTGAATAGCTCCTTTTTTGCCCTGGTCGGTTCTTTAACAGGTCTTTATATCAGATCAATCAATCATGAAATTACCTATTGACATCATAGGAAATAGGTGGTAGTATAATCCCATAAACCAACTGAGTAAATTGGTTTTTAGAGGGGCGTGCAAAATGAGCAATCTGTTTCAACAACTGTTGCGCAGCAATTTCCGCTGTGGACGAATGCTGAACTCCCGGGCACTGGATTTGGCCGGGTGGATCGGTATGTCCTCCACTCACTTTGTTGTGATTTGATAAGATCATTACATGGCCATATCTCTTTGTCCGGGAGCGAATAACGCCCCGGTCTTTTTGTATCTAAAATCAAACTATAAACTGAAAGAGGTATAAACCATGAATAACAATTATAAGTTTGAAACCCTGCAGCTTCACGTTGGTCAGGAACAGCCCGATCCCGCTACGGATTCCCGTGCAGTACCGATTTACCAGACCACTTCCTATGTCTTCCGCAACTGCGCCCATGCGGCGGCCCGCTTCGGGCTGACGGATGCCGGCAATATTTATGGCCGCCTGACCAACTCTACCCAGGATGTGCTGGAAAAGCGCCTCGCAGCATTGGAGGGTGGCGTGGCGGCTCTGGCTACCGCTTCTGGTGCCGCCGCCATCTCCTATACCATTCAGGCGCTGGCCCAGGCTGGCGACCACATCGTGGCGCAGAAGACCATTTACGGCGGCAGCTACAACCTGCTGGCCCACACCCTGCCCCAGTTCGGTGTCTCCACTACCTTCGTCAACTCTCATGATCTTACAGAAGTGGAAAATGCCATTCAGGATAACACCAAGGCAATTTATCTGGAGACTCTGGGCAACCCCAACTCTGACATTCCAGACATCGACGCCATTGCAGCCATCGCCCACAGGCACGGTCTGCCTCTGGTCATCGACAATACCTTCGGCACGCCCTATCTGGTCCGCCCTATTGAGCACGGCGCTGATATTGTGCTCCACTCCGCCACCAAGTTCATCGGCGGCCACGGCACCACACTGGGCGGCATCATCGTGGACTCCGGCAAGTTCGACTGGAAGGCCAACGGCAAGTACGCGCCCATTGCAAACCCCAATCCCAGCTACCACGGTGTCAGCTTTGTGGACGCTGTCGGTCCCGCCGCTTTTGTTACTTACATTCGGGCCATCCTGCTGCGGGATACCGGCGCCGCCATCTCTCCCTTCAACGCCTTCCTGCTGCTGCAGGGTGTGGAGACCCTGTCTCTTCGTCTGGACCGCCACACAGAGAACACCAAGAAGGTCGTGGAGTTCCTCGCAAACCATCCCAAGGTGGAGCATGTGAACCATCCCTCCCTGCCCGAGCATCCCGACCACGCGCTGTATGAGAAGTATTTTGCCAACGGCGGCGGCTCCATCTTCACCTTTGAAATCAAGGGTGGTCAGGAGGAAGCCCACAAGTTTATCGACAGTTTGGAAATCTTTTCCCTGCTGGCAAACGTGGCCGACGTGAAGTCCCTGGTGATCCATCCGGCCACCACCACCCACAGCCAGCTTTCTGCTGAGGAGCTGCTCGACCAGGGCATCAAGCCCAACACCATCCGCCTCTCTATCGGCACCGAGCATATTGATGACATCATTGCCGACCTGGAAAAGGGCTTTGCCGCTGTGAAATGCTGATTGCAAATTTGAAGTAAAGCACAATTTTATGTTTTGGAAAGGATTTTGACTATGATGTGTATGTGTCAAATTATGCACTGTTATAAAAATCGAATCATTTCCATACCTCGCCTGCGTTTGATACGATAGGCTGTGCTTTGTGTGCAATTAAGCGGGGTATCCATGAGAAACGGATGCCCCGCTCTTTATTTTCTCACGGAAGGAAACGTAAGATGCAGTCTATATATATTTAAAGAACTGCTATGGAAAAGTTTTAGGTGCGGACGATGTACGTACGGAAGCGTCCCCAAACGTAATAATTTTTTGGACCGGAAGGATTCCAGCGAAAGAAGGTATCAGTTTGAATGAATTGCGTGAGCAGGTATGTGCTGAAAAAGAATATATGATTAGCTTACGTCGGGATTTTCACCGTCATCCGGAATTATCCCTGCAGGAAAGGCGTACTGCTGGGGTGATCGAACAGGAGCTTGAGCGGTTCGAAATTTCTCATACTCGGATCGGAGCTACCGGTGTTCTGGGGATTTTGCGAGGCACTCAAAGCGGCAGCGGAGTCGTAGCCTTACGGGCGGATATTGACGCGCTGCCCATTCAGGAAACCAACGATGTGGAGTACCGTTCTCAGACAGACGGAATCATGCACGCCTGTGGGCACGATGCCCACACAGCAAGCCTCTTGGGTGCCGCGAAAGTCCTCTCCCAAAATCGTGACCGCTTTGGTGGAGAGCTCCGTTTTCTGTTCCAGCCGGCGGAGGAGACCGGCAAAGGCGCTCCGGATTTTATAAATGCCGGAGCCCTGGATGGCGCGGAGCGCATTCTGGGCCTGCACAGTGCTCCGGATCTGCCCCTTGGCACCATTGGACTTACGCCCGGACTGAACAATGCCGCAGTGGATCATTTCCGTATCCTAGTCCATGGCAAGGCAGCCCATGTCTCCACCCCGCAGTTGGGCGCGGATGCCCTGTATGCCGCCAGTCAGATCGTGGTAGCAATCCAGGGATTGGTTGCCCGGCGTTCTTCACCTGTGGAGCCAGTGCTCCTCGGCGTCGGGAAATTTGCTGCTGGAACGACCTACAATGCCGTTGCGGAATATGCGGAGCTGGAGGGGACCACCCGCACGATCTCTCAGGAGACGCGTCTGCAGGTGCGGGAGTGGATCGACCAGACCGCGGAGCAGATTGCAGCCATCAGTGGCGCGGAAGCCAGGGTGATTTGGTCGGATATTACCTCCGCTCTGATTAATGATCCGCAGGTCAGCCGTGAGGCGGCAGAAGTGGCAAAGGGGCTGGGAGACCATATTCAGGTCGTCACCAATCGCCCCTTGTCCCTGGGCGGCGATAACTTTGCTGAGTATCAACGTTTTGTACCAGGGTGCTACGCCTATATTGGCACAGCAAACACAGACTTGCCCAGCACATTGAACAGCCTCCACAACGGAAACTTTGATTTGGATGAGAATGCACTTGTCTTGGGAGCAGGCTTATATGTGGGATACGCCCTGTGGTGGCTTGGAAGGCAGGAGAAGCCATGATTCAATTAGAACATATTAGCAAACGATATGTCGGCCCCAGCGGTACGGTGGATGCGCTGAAGGATGTGTCGGTTCATGTGGAGAAAGGAGATATCTATGGGATTATCGGCTCCTCCGGCGCAGGAAAATCCACTTTGCTCCGCATGGTCAACCAGTTGGAAAAACCGGATACCGGCACAGTCACCGTGGCTGGCCGGGAACTGAGCACGCTCTCCAAAGCTGAGCTGCGGAAGATGCGCCGTAAAATTGGCATGGTATTTCAGCAGTTCAACCTATTGGAGTCCAAAACCGTATTCCAGAATGTTGCGATTCCACTGATCCTGGAGGGCATCCCCAAGGAGAAGATCACTGAACGCGTCAAAGAAGTGCTCCATATCGTGGAGCTGCACGACAAACGAGATACTTATGTCACTCAGCTTTCCGGCGGACAGAAACAAAGGGTGGGTATTGCCAGGGCGCTGGCAACAGAACCCGCAATTCTCCTGTGTGATGAAGCCACCAGTGCACTGGACCCCAAGACCACAGAATCCATCCTCGGCCTCCTAAAGCGCATCAACAAAAAGATGGGCGTGACAATTCTGCTGATCACCCACCAGATGCAGGTGATCCAGATGATCTGCAACAAGGTTGCCGTCATGGGAAACGGGCAGATCGTGGAACAGGGAACAGTGTTGGATGTGTTCAGCCAGCCTCATGCTCCGGTGACACAGGAGTTTGTCCGCACGGTTATCAACGATCAGATCCCCAAGAGCATTCTGGATTTGCTCCAGACAGAAACGCGGCACTATGTGATTGACCGGCTGAAATTTATCGGCGCCAGCGTCAAAAAACCGGTCATTTCCGAGATTTGCCAGATTGTCGGCGTGGAGGTTAATATCCTTGGTGCAACCGTTCAGGAGTTTGGGGAAAGCATCATGTGTATTTTCATCCTGCAAATGTTTGGTTCCGATGACAAGCTGCTCCAGGCCGAAGCACAGATCGACGCGGCTGGAGTTCTCCGCGAAAGGGTGGTATTCGACTGATGGAAGCTCTGTTGGAAACAAAAATTTTTAAGGTATCTGTCGAGCGACTGCTGCTTAATGGCGGTCAAACACTATACATGGTGGGTATTGCACTATTGATTGGCACCGTGCTCGGTACCTTGCTCGCCTTGGTGCTGGTGCTCTGCCGCAAGGGCGGCCTTGTGGAAAATAAAGTTCTACACAGTATCGTCAGCCTCTACATCAATGTGGTACGGAGTGTTCCGTTCATCATTTTACTGGTTACCATCATGCCGCTTACCCGCGCTATTCTGGGTACGACGATTGGCAGCACGGCCGCTTTGGTTCCGTTAGTGGTCTATATCAGTCCCTATTTAGCCCGCTTGATTGAGAACAGTTTACTGGAGGTATCCCCAGGCATTCTGGAGGCGGCCCAGGCTATGGGAGCCACAACCTGGCAGATCATCCGCTGTTTTCTGATGCCTGAAGCGCTGGGTTCGATGGTTCTGGCCTTGACCACAGGAACCGTCGGCCTGTTGGGCGCCTCCGCTATGGCTGGTTACTGCGGCGGAGGCGGTATCGGCGATCTGGCATTGACCTATGGTTATGAAAAGATGAATACCCCGTTGATGATAGTTACTGTCATTGCTCTGGTCATCCTGGTACAACTATTGCAGATGGCAGGCAACCGTGTTTCCCGCCGTCTGCGTGAGCACAGATAATGTGTGATTCATATTAGTGTCGAGTCGTGAAAGAAGGTTAATCCTATGAAGAAGTTTTTTGCATTGGTACTGTCCCTGATTCTGATTCTGAGTTTGACTGCCTGCGGCGGCAGTGACAGCTCCACGGACAGCGCACCGGACTCTGGAGCATCCTCCGCCGATCCCGCCGCAAAGACGGAGATCGTCTACGGCAAGTCTCAAGGTCCCTACACCGAATTGTTCGAAGCAGCGATCGTTCCCATCCTAGAGGAGCAGGGCTACACGCTGAAAGGAGTCGACTTTTCCGACCTGCTGACTGCCGATATCGCCCTGAACGACGGCGATGTGGATGTGAACGTGGAACAGCACACGGCATACGCCGAAAACTTTAACTCCAATAACAACGGTGATCTGGTTCCCATCAGTCCCATCCCTACCGTTCCCGCCGGTATTTACTCTGGGACCCACACATCTCTGGATGAAGTGACTGACGGCGCAAAAATTGCCGTCCCCAACGATGCCTCCAACACCGCTCGGGCCTATGTCCTGCTGCAAAAGATCGGCTGGATCACTCTGGATAGCGGCGTAGATCCCTCTGCCGTGACACAGGATGATATCGTGGAGAACCCCAAGAATCTGGAATTTGTGGAAATGAAGTCTTTAACCATCCCCGCAGCCATACAGGACTTTGACTATGTAATCATTACCGGCAGCATTGTTTACAATGCCGGGATTGACCCCTCTGCTGCACTGGCAACCGAGGACATTCTTGATCACCTTATCCTACAGGTTGTTGTCAAGGAAGGAAACAAAAATGCTGACTGGGCGCAGGCCATTGTGGACGCTTATCACTCTGACCGATTTAAGGCCTATCTGGAGGAGAACAACGACGGCCTGTGGTGGGTTCCTGAAGAACTGCAGTAGAAGATGTCAGCTAATAGAGAAAAGAGTGCCCTGATTGCAATGAGCGGCGGTGTGGACAGCTCTGTCGCGGCATGGCTGATGCGTGAGCAAGGATATCGCTGCGAGGGAACGACCATGCGTCTTTACCGCAACGCGGACATCGGCTTGAGTCAGTTCCATACCTGCTGCTCGCAGAAGGATATCGACGACGCCAGTGAGGTGGCGTTTCAACTGGATATTCCCTATGAAGTGCTGGATTTTACCATGGACTTCAGGAACCAGATCATCGGAAAGTTCATCCGAACATATGAGTCGGGCGGGACACCGAATCCATGCATTGATTGTAACCGGTATATGAAGTTCGATAAACTGCTTCGCTTTGCTGAAGAGAAGGGGCTGGAGTATGTGGCCACCGGACACTATGCCCTCATTGAATATGACGAAGTGTCCGGCAGGTATCTTTTGAAAAAAGCGCTGGATGACAGCAAGGATCAAAGCTATGTGCTGTATATGCTGACACAGGATCAGCTTAGCCACATACAGTTTCCTTTGGGCGGCAAAATGAAAAAGGAAGCGAGAGAGATCGCGGAACAGTTGGGATTCTGCAACGCCTGGAAGCACGACAGTCAGGACATTTGCTTCGTTCCGAACGGGGACTATGTCAAGTTTATGGAACAGTATACCGGAAAACACTACCCGGCAGGAGCGTTTCTTGATCTGGAGGGCCAGCCGGTCGGCAGACATTGCGGGGCTGTCCGTTACACCTTGGGGCAAAGAAAAGGACTTGGTCTTGCCATGGGTGAACCTGTGTACGTTTGCGGAAAGGATATGGCTGCCAATACGGTCACAGTGGGGCCGGAAAACGCGCTGTATAGCAGTATGCTTCTTGCGGAAGATATGAACTGGATCTCCATCCCGCAATTAAAGCAGCCCATGCGGGTGAAGGCCAAAACCCGATATCGTCAGGCGGAACAGTGGGCTGCTGTGTACCCGGAGCAACACGGCCGTGTTAGGCTGGAATTCGATGCGCCGCAGAGGGCTGTTACCGTTGGACAAGCTGTGGTTCTGTATGATGGAGATGTCGTTGTTGGCGGCGGCACGATCTGCCAGGCGCCGCCAACGAAACGCTGATTCACAAAATACAGGCTCAGGCTTGGACAGCCATATGTTGAACGGCGGACATGACCACTGCGGCGCCTGCTGCTGCGGAAGCTGCGGTGCGCTGAAACTGACCCAAACAGAGGTCGATTTACGGCGTCTTTCTGCTCAGATTCCGAGTGGAAGTATGGTTCTGACCACAAAAGGTCAGGCAGTGATTGAATGAGTGGAAATACAAGAATTGAGGCATAAGCAACGATGCTGAATCAATTTTTGAGGACACAGCGTCTCTTCCACCGGGAGGACATGGAAAAACTGTATCAGGCCCGGGTTGCTGGGGGTGGTATTGGCGGCGTTGGCGAATTTGGTCTGAGTGATGATGGACGGGTATGCCGGACAAGTGTGAATCGCCACACTTTTGCAACCAGAAAAACCGTGGGGCAGAAAGCGTGGAAAAGGTGAAATCCGCTTCACTGAACGTTCCTGTAAGGAGCTTTGCGGACAACATTTTAACGAGAGGGATTACTTTAAATAATCTCCCGGTTGGAACAACGCTTTAAGCTGGTGATACCCAATTGAGGATTACTTAAATTGGCGGTGAGGTTCCATGCAAGCTGTGTGATTTGGCGGCGGATCGGAGACAGTGTGGCGCCGGGAGAAGGTTTTCGCCATTGTTTTGCAGGAGGGGATGATTCACTCTGGAGACAAAATTACAGTTTTACCGGAGAGACGCCATGATTTACCTTGACTACTCCGCCAACACACCAGTCGATCCTGCTGTGCTAGAGGCATTTTGTAAAGCGGAGCAAACGTATATCGGAAATCCGAACTCAACGCATTGCGCTGGACGTGCAGCCTGCGAGGAGATGGCCCGAGTGACAGATCATATTGCTGGACTTCTCGGTGTGGAACCCGCCGGGATTATCTACACTTCCGGAGCCAGCGAGTCGAACAACCTGGCAATCAAGGGAATTGCCCAGGCTTCCCGAAATACCGGCAGACACATGATCTCCACCGTACTGGAACACGCATCTGTGGGCGGCACACTTACGGCTTTACAGCAGCAGGGCTGGGAAGTAGATTTGTTGGATATCCAGCGGGATGGAACCATTGACCTGGAGCAACTGGGTGATCTGCTGCGGAAGGACACGATCCTGGTGTCAGTCTGCGCGGTGGACAGTGAGCTGGGGACAGTGCAGCCAATCCGTCAAATTACGGAGATTCTAAAAGATTTTCCAAACTGCCGTCTTCATGTGGATGCCACCCAGGCGATAGGAAAAACGGAGCTGGTGATGGATGGTGTGGACACCATGAGCATCGCTCCTCACAAGTTTTACGGTCTCAACGGCAGCGGACTTCTCCTGAAAAAGAGCAGTGTGATTATCGAGCCTCAGATTCACGGCGGTTCCAGCACAACGCTTTACCGTAGTGGTACACCGGCTTTGGCACTGGCTGTTTCCATTGAAAAAGCGCTTCAATTGACGCTGACGCAGCAGGAAGAACGGATCCGCTGTGTTCGGCAGTTGAACGAATACCTAAAGACTGCACTGCTGCACTATCCGTCAGTCCGGATCAACAGTCCGGAAGGCGCGGTACCGCATATCCTCAACCTCAGCGTTCAGGGGCTTAAAGGCACGGTATTTCAACGTGTTTTGAGTGAGCGGGGCGTATGTGTTTCCGTCAAGTCGGCCTGTTCCGCGGAGGGGACGCCATCCAAAGCGGTATTTGCCGTCAGCGGGGACCGAAAAAATGCGCTGTCCTCCTGGCGAGTGAGCCTCAGTCATTTGACAACACGAGAGGAGCTTGACGAATTTTTGCAGGTGTTCGACCAATGTTACAAAGAGTTGGTTCCATGAAAAATCCATTGGACTATCAGATTTCGAAGTATGACTGCGGTTCCACCGCTATGCTCAATGACGCGAGCTTTCGGTTCCAAGGGAAAGATATCCCCCTGTAGTTTACCAGTAATATCACCCTGTACTGTTTGGATTGTTACGGCTCAGATGGAGTTTGCGAAAAGGGTGGAACCTTTTTGAGGAGAACGGCTCAATCTGTGACAACGGAGGCGGCAGTTCTAAACGTCAGGAAAACAAAACACTGCTCTGTGGGTTGAAACGAAGCAATCCCGGCATTAAAAAGAGTATATTCAACAACATCCACGCTGTTTTCCAGATACGGTGCCCGGTTGCAAAAAAACGGTACAGAGCACTGATTTTTGGAGCAATATGAGGAAAAATGAGCCGGTAGGATATCCTACCGGCTCATTCTGTTACCTAATCAAATTACATAATTATCTCCAGCAGCACCGGACTTCATCAAATCTGCAATGGTAACATTGTCCAGATATTCGTTAATTACTTTATCTAGACCCTGCCACATATGTAAAGTGCGGCATTCCGCTGCTCTGGCACAGACCGCTGCGCCTGGTCCGAGACAAGAAACCGGCGCCAGGGAGTCTTCCGTAAGTCGTAAAATAGCGCCAACAGTGTACTGGTCAGGCGACTTTGTCAATTTATATCCGCCGCCCTTGCCCCGCAGTCCGCTGAGAATATTTGCTTTGACAAGGAGCCTGATGATGGTTTCAAGATATTTCTCTGAAATATCCTGCCGCTGAGCAACTTCTTTCAGTGGGATATAGCCGTCCGTCTGGTGCTCAGCAAGATCAATCATAACGCGCAGTGCATACCGCCCTTTCGTAGAAATCAGCATTTTAAAGTCTCCTTGCACTCATTATAACCTATTATAGCGCATGGTTAATAGGAAAATCAATAGCCTTTTTGGAGCGGCCCTATTGACAAAATGAGCAATATCTATATTTTGAGGACCAATTGATCGGGAAAACACCGCCTCTGAATCTCGTCCCTATTGAGCAGAGCGAAGGGCTGGAGGCCAACCTGCTCGGCAAACTCGAATACTTCAATCCCGCTGGCAGCATCAAGGACCGTATCGCAAAAGCCATGATCGACGATGCTGCGGCCAGCGGAAAATGAAAGCCCGGTTCTGTGATCATCGGGCCTACCTCTGGCAATAGTAAGGGGCTTGGTCAATCCGAAGGCGTTTTGGCTGGCATCTCTTCCGGTGCTGCGGTTTGGGCTGCGCTCCAACCCGCCAAGCGGCCCGAAAATAGAGGCAAGGACCATCACGGCATTGCTGCCGGATACAGGTGACCGTTATCTCTCTACTCCTCTTTTTGCGGACTAAGAAGATAAAAAAGATAGTAAGTCAACTTCATGACTTACTATCTTTTTTGTTTACCCGCACCAACTGCGTTGTCCAGAGGTCGCATTGTGTCCCTAGAAGAATTAATCCCTGATCCGGGGGGCTTCTGTGCTTAGTTGTGGGATTCTGTAAAGCGCATGAGAATGGCGGCCATCTCGGCACGGGTGGCGGTGCCGGCGGGGTCGAGCCAACCGCCGCCCTTGCCGGTCAGCAGACCCTCGTCCACCGCCCAGCACAGGGCATCTGCCGCGTAATCGCTAACCGCGTCTTTGTCGTTAAAGCCGTCCAGACTGCCCGTGGGCTCCGGCGTGCCCGCATAGCGGTACAGCATGGCCGCCAACTGCTCCCGTGTCACTGCGTCCTCCGGGCCGAAGGCCCCGGTGCTGTACCCGGTCACAATCCCCCGGGACGCCGACCAGTTGACCGCACCGGCGTACCACGCGTCCGACGGCACGTCGGTGAAGCCTGCCGTACCGGGGACGGCAGGGCTGTCCGCCAGGTTCCAGAGCACTTGGGCCGCCATGGAGCGGGTCAGCACTGTAGTGGGCGCAAAAGCGGCGGGGCCAGTGCCGTCCATGAGGCCGTTTTTATATACATAGACCACCGCGTCATAGTACCAGTCGCCGCTGCTCACGTCGGCAAAGGGGAGTTTGGGCTCGGCTTCAATTTTTGCGAAGCTCGCCTCAATCTCCGCCCTGGAGGCGGGCATTTTAAAGGTGTATTTGCCGCCACCCTCGTTGATGAGCTTGATTTCGCCGCCATTCTTGCCGGTGACAACCAGTTTGTCCAGCTCATAGCCCTCGTTGGGCTTCACGGTGATGGTTACGGTGTCGCCCTTTTCGGCCCGCTTGGGGCTGACGGTGACGGAGCCGTTTTTTCCGCTGTCCACGCTGACGGTGAAACGGCCGGAGCTGGAGCCTCCGCCGGAGGAGCTGGGCCACACCACAGCCGTACCTGTGGCCTTGTTGTAGTGGTCAGTATCATCTGGGGTAAAGGTCCAGGCGTAGGACTTGCCGCGCTCCACGGTCTGGTCGCCATCATCCCAGGAGAATGTACCCGCGACCTCAATACCCGCCGCGTTCTTCATGGAGCCGGACAGGGTGATGGTAGACAGCTCCACGCCGCTGCTGACCTTGTCAAAGGTAGGTTCGCCCTTGGGATTTCCCATGACGATGCTGTATCGCCGGGAGGCGTAACAGTAGGTCTTGGTGTCCTTGTTATACCCGTTGATGACAAAGGAGTAGACGCCCAGCTCGGTGGGAGCGATGGCCTTGAGTGCATCGGCGGTCAGCTGGGAGTTTGTCTGATTGTACAGGTGCGTTCCGCTAAAGGCGGTGCCCTCTTGTACTGCGTGGAAGTGGGCGGTGAAGGATGTGATGGAATGGTCAGTGCTTGTGCCCTTGGTGTACAGGGTGGTCAGGTTACGGGTGGTAGGGACGATGCCCTGGCCGGTGTACTCATACTCGCGGTCTCCTTCAAAGGTCTCCAGCGGCGAGCTGTCTCCCTCCAGGTACAGATCCACCTCATTCATGCCATTTTCATAGCAGGTGACATAGAGGATGATGGTATCTCCCGGTTCCCAGTTCGTACCCACGGTGCAGAAGCGGTAGTTGGGGTTTTTCAGCTTCAATTCCACCCGGATGCTGTGGGGATTGCCGTCCGCATCGGTGGTGGGGTGGGTGGGCAGGGTGTCAGTTTGTATAATATTTCCGCTTACATCGTTCTGATAAACATAGTAAACATCGCTGTCATCACCTATGCCGGGCTTGAGGTCGATCTTGTCCTTAGCGATATCAGCCTCGTAGGTTCCGTTCTGACTGCCCTTTTTCACCGGATAGAAGCCCAGCAGGTCACTGAACTTGGGCGCGGTGCCGTCCTCATTCAGCGCGTAGGTGATGTACGGACGGCCGATGTCGTCGTCATTCTGCGTTGTGTCTGCCTTGCCGTAGATGATCCGCATGGGGGTGACTTCCACATTGACGGTCAGCGTCCCTGTGACGCCAGCCTCCGTTCTGGCGGTGGCGGTGATGGTGGTTTTACCCACCTTGTTTGCCTTGAGCTGATCGTCCTCAATAGAGACAATGGTGCTGTCACTGGACTGCCAGTTGGAGAGGGTGACGCCCTCGATGGTCGGGAGCGTCTGGGTGGAGCCGTACTCCATGGAAATAGCATCGGATTTCAGCTCGATCCACTTGGCGTAGTAGGTCTTTCCTGCTGTGGAGTTGGTCACAGCGGTACCGGTACAACCCTCGTTTTCGTACCAGCCATCAAAGATGCTGCCCTCTTTGATGGGAGTTGCCAGCTTGCCAGACTCAAACTTGGTGTCCGCCGCAAAGGTGCCGCCATCGGTAACGGCCAGAGAAGTTTTCTCTGAATCGAATCCATTGCTTGTTGAGGTTGGATCAGCCTTTGACTGCAACATCAAGGAAATTAAATCGCTTGAACCCAAATAAATTACACTATTATTTGCCATTCCTTTAAAAATTTGATTATTTTCTGGAATAGAGGAAAGCGATGCCGGAATATAGACACCCTCCATTAAAGATGCATCCTTAAATGCCATGCTACCAATAGTGTTAAGGTTGTTTGAAAGAACCACTCTTTTCAAATTAGTGCATCCTTGAAAAGCACTCTCGGCAATTTCGGTAACAGAGCTTGGAATGAGGACTTCTTCCAGCTCAGTACACCCCTTAAAAGTCTCCTTGCTTATTTTTGTAAACTGTGGATTTTCTGGAAAAACGCAACTTTCAAGCTGTATACAGTTACTAAAGGCACCAGGAGCAATCGTCGTTACCGTATCTGGCAGAGTAATGCTTGTCAGAGAACGGCACCCCATAAAGGCATTAACTCCAATTTCAGTGACGGCTCCATTAAACTCAATGCTACTAATGCCCGTCGCTGCAAATGTATAGGATGGGATGGAAACTACGCCAACCGGAACAGAAATCGTTCCATTCAAAGAAGAACATTTATAAAATGCTTGTGACTCAATAGTAGTCAGATTTGCTGGTAATGTGATGGAGGTAATTCCAGAACCATAAAACGAATCTTGCCCAATTTTAGTTATAGAGGCCGGAAGAACTACCGTCTTCAAATTTGTATAATTCTTAAACGATTTCGCGCCAACAGAAGTTACTCCGTCTTGAATTACTACTCGAGTAATCTTCTCGCGTGAGTAGTGCCATTCTGGCTCGCCACTACTCACATTGTCTTCCGTGATATAAGCATTTCCCATAGGACCATTACCGGAAATTGTGAGAGTATAACCATCCTCATCGTTCGCTGTAAGTGCCCATTTAACAGTATCGGTATATTCCTTGTTTATATAATCATATAGGCCGCAGTTACCGGACATCACATTGTCAGCGGGGGCGGGATCATCCTCCGTGGTCTCCGGTTCATCGGGCAGGACGCACTCACACTCATGCCCGGCCTGCAGGGTACAGCCCTCGGTCACGGCGCAGGCAACCGGCGTCTCGCTGCCCTTGTCTCTCTCGACTGCAAGGGCAGAAACAGGAAAAAGAGACGGTAACAGTACCATCGCCATTATGCTTGCTAGTAGTCGTTTTCTCATTTGCTCTATTCTCCTTTATACAAAAGTAGTACCTTTCTAAACTGTCCGCTTTGTAAAAGTGTACCTTTCTAAAGCGCAATTTTACTGTTTGTATTTGCTGAAAAAGTATTGAAAATCCTGGCAGACTTGTGTATCATACAAACAGGGATCGTTCTATCTGAAAGTTTGTAAAGGTACACCTTTTCAAACAAAGCAGCGCCTCTGGATTTCTCCAGAGGCGCTGCTGTCTTTCTGACGCGGACAAAATTATTTGCTCTTATCAACTTCGTGATGGAAAATGCTCCCTTAACTGTTGCAAATTCGTGAATTATATGGTATCATTTTACATGAAAAGACATTGGAAGTAAAGGGTGTTGCACGATGAATGCAAAACTATCCAAGGTCAATCAGTCCATTGAAAAAACCATTCAGATTGTGGAGGTTATGGCCCGCGGTAAGGGCCCTATGCGGCTGCAGGACGTTGCTAAGAAATGTGGAATGCCGGCCAGCACGGTGATGCGGATGCTTAATACACTGCAGGTGTACGGCTATGTCAATCAGGATCCCTGTACGCAGCACTACTCTCTGTCGTTGCGGTTTGCCCGCCTGGGTTGCCTGGTCAGTGAACAGACCAATATGCGGGATGTGGCGCGGCCATTCCTGGCGGAGTTGGCGCAGCGCTGTCAGGAGACTGTGTGCCTGGGGTGTGAGGCAGAAATGGAAGTGGAGTGCACCGATGTGGTGGACGGCCCGGATGGAATCCTGATGGTGAGCCAGCGGGTAGGCGCACGCGCCCCGCTCCACGCCACCGGCGCGGGAAAGCTCCTGCTGCTCAATTACAGTAACCAGAAGCTGAACGAGTACATAGCAGTTAAGGGCCTGCGGGCCCTGACGCCCCATACACTGGTCACGCGGGAGGCGCTGGTGAACAGCTTGGAGACGATACGCAGCCGGGGCTATGCCCTGGAGGACGAGGAGCGGGAGCTGGGTGCCCGCTGTGTGGCGGCGCCGGTGCGTGATTACTCGGGGCGGATTGTAGGCGGAATCAGTGTCTCAGGCCCCACCACCCGTATGTCCAGAGCGCGGCTGGAGGCGCTGGCGCCCCTGGTAATGGATACGGCAGCGGAACTCTCCCGCCGGCTGGCCTATGAGGAGTGGCCTGAGGAAGGGGATTGACTTTCCTGGCCGGGCGGTATATGATGGAAGCACAGTTGAATATCGAACTCCGGCTTTTGTGGCATTTACGCGACCCCGTCTGTCCGGGCGGGACACGTATTCTTGTTCGGCTGAACAAGGGAATCAGGTGAAATTCCTGAACACGGCCCAGTTCCGCTCGGTGCGGATGGGTACGTAGCTGTAAGCACGGAGCGTATCCTCTTTCCGTGAAAGCGGGTCACTGGCTTGTGCTGGGAAGGCGGGGGATATGCGCTGGCGGCATAGCCGTCTGGACGTGTGAGTCAGAAGACCTACAAGGAGCAGTTTCTCCCCGAGTGGAGGGGAGAGGCATGGTGCGTACAAAAGCGGTAACCTGAGGTTACCGCTTTTTTCGACCTGCTCCCAAGGTGGGAAAAAGCGGATACAGAGGTATCCGCTTTTTCATTTCGGGATCGACGGTTCCGCTTAACAGGTGAATTCCAGGACCGGCCAGGCGGCCGCCCGGACATTGGGGAGAATGGAACGGGGCCGCAGACTCCCGACGGAGCGCGCAGGGCCTGCGAATGGGTTGGGGCGGGGAGAACAGCTCCCGGACAGGCGCCCTGCCAGCTAAGCTGGTAGGGCGCCTGATTCATATTGAATAAAAAACTCCGCAACCGAAAGGTTGCGGAGTTTTGGCGGAGAGAGAGGGATTCGAACCCTCGAGACGCTATTAACGCCTACACGATTTCCAATCGTGCGCCTTCGACCAACTCAGCCATCTCTCCATGGTGAGTGCTCTATCCTTGCTCGCCCATCAGCCGAGCAGCAGAGATTATTATATCAGCTTTTTCGAATACGTCAAGAGGAAAATTGAAAAAAATCAAAAAAAGAGGGAAGTCAGGAAAACATTGTGCCTTGCCAAGGGGAGGGGAGAGCGGTTACAATCTGGTTACAAAACAAAGAAAGGTTGTGGAACCATGAAAAAGCTGGTACTGGCCGTGGCATTGAGTGCGGCTCTGGTGACCAACGGACAGGCGGCGTCCGCCGGCCCGCTGCGGGTCAACGGCGCACCGGTGGACGCCAGCGGCAGCTATGTCCATCAAAACACTACCTATGTCCCCCTGCGGACGATAACGGAGGCGCTGCGCCCCGATGCAGAGGTGGATTGGGTGAAAGACCGGGCTGTGGTCCGGGCGGAGGGGCTGAAGCTGACGGCCCGGCCAGGTGATGCCTACATAGAAGCAAATGGCCGTACGCTGTATGCCAAAGACGGTGTCCATTTGAAGGCGGGGCGTACGCTTGTGCCGGTGCGGGTGTTGGCAGAGGCGCTGGGCGCCACCGTGGACTGGAATCCGGCCACCGGCGTGGTGTCGGTCAACGGGGGAGGCAGCGCAACGACGCAGCCCGACTACAACCGGGAGGACAAGCTCTACTGGCTGTCCCGCATCATCTCGGCGGAGAGCCGGGGAGAGCCTCTGGAGGGGCAGATCGCAGTGGGCAACGTGGTACTTAACCGGGTGGATTCCCCGGACTTCCCGGACACCATCTACGGTGTGATCTTTGACGACCGGTGGGGTGGGCAGTTTACCCCTGTGCGCAATGGCACAATCTATCAGGAGCCCACGGAACAGAGCATTCAGGCGGCCAAGCTCTGCTTGGAGGGGGTCAACGTGGCCAAGGACAGCCTGTACTTCCTGGCGCCGGCGCTGACCAACAACCATTGGATTATGGAAAACAGAACTCACGTCATGACGATCGGCGCCCACTGGTTTTACCGCTGAACGCGGTGGAGACACATCCGGACAGCTTTCCGGACGTGTTTCTTTTTGTTATCATTTGTAGCCGAAGGAGAGCTGGAAACATCGAAAAATGTTCTGACGCACAAAGAGAAGGGTGAATTGAAACCATTGCAGCACAATGGATTGAACAGTATCGACAAAACTTCCTCTTGACTTTTTGGGGGAGAATCGGTTACAATACGGTTACAAAACAGTGAACAACAAGTAACAGATTGTAACAGGAGGAATCCTAAGCATGAAGAAACGAGCCCTTTGTGCGCTCGTCAGCCTGGCCCTTTGCGTTACCCTGGCCGGGCAGGCGGCGGCGGCTGAGAGCAGCGTCAGCTTTGTAGTCAATGGGATCACCCTTGCGGCAGATGTGCCCAACCGTGTGGAGGCGCGCACTACCTATGTGTCCTACTGGCCCATCGTGAGCGCCTTGTATCCGAACGCGACGGCGGAGTGGGTCAATGGTCAGGCAGAGGTCAAGGCCGACGGCCTGACCCTCCACATCAAGCCCGGCGCCCAGTATATCGAGGCCAACGGCCGCTACCTGTACGTGCCGGACGGAGTCAAGTGCGAGGGCTACAGCATCATGGTTCCCATCCGAACCCTGTGCCAGGCGCTGGGCGCCGGCGTGGAGTGGGACGGAACCCAGTCCACCATCCAGATCACCTCCGGCAGCGGGCCCATCCTCTCCGGTGAGCAGGCCTACCAGGCGGACGTGGTGTACTGGCTCTCCCGCATCATCTATGCTGAGAGCGGCAATCAGCCCTTGGACGGAAAGATTGCAGTGGGTAATGTGGTGCTCAACCGGGTGGCCAGCCCCCGGTTCCCCAACAGCGTCTACGAGGTGATCTTTCAGCGCAACCAGTTCACCCCCGCCGCTAACGGAAGCATCAACCGTACCCCCAGCGCTGAGAGCGTGGTTGCCGCCAAGCTGTGCCTGGACGGTGCCAACACTGCGGGCAGCGCCCTGTACTTTGTGAATCCCACAGTGGCCCCCGGAAGCTGGGCCTCCCGGAACCGCCCCTATGTGGCGACCATCGGGGCCCACGCTTTCTACGGGTAAGGCGCGGCAAAAAGCCGAGACCATTGGTCTCGGCTTTTTATTGTGCAAAAGCACAGCAAAATGGCCATGTATCGCCATATTTGCCTGTTGTCATGATATGTGCATCGTGTATGAAATGTCCCGACCGGGAACTGCGGGAGAAAAGGATGGAAATATCCACGCGCGTATGTTAATATAAATACGTATGTCCAAATGATTCAGCATGGAGGGAACTGACTTTGACTTATTTTATGTCCATCTTAATGGGGATTATCCAGGGCGTGGCGGAATTCCTGCCCATCTCCAGCTCCGGCCATCTGGCCCTGTTTCAGACGTTTTTCGGGATGGAGAACATGGAGGAGAAATACATGTTCTTTACCGTCCTGCTCCACTTCGGTACACTGATTTCTGTCTGTATGGTCTACTGGCGGGACATTGTGGATATGATCCGCGAGTTCTTCCTGGGCATTGCCGCCCTGGCCGGGCGGAAGGATACCGGCGTTGCCCCGCCGCCGGCCCGACGGATGGTGATGCTCATCATCATCGCGACCGTGCCCCTGTTTGTGATGGTGTTTTTGCAGGATGCGGTGAACCAACTGTTCTCCAACTCCATCATGGTTTCCTGCGCCCTGCTGGCCACCGGGTTTATCCTGTTTTTCTCCGACCGCATGGCCCGGGGCCACAAGACCGCCAAAAACGCGACGGTGGCGGACGCCTTGATCGTGGGCTGCGGCCAGGCGCTGGCGGTTATCCCCGGCCTCTCCCGCTCCGGCACCACCATCTCGGTTGGCATGATGCGGGGCTTTGACCGGGCCTTCGCCGTGCGCTTCTCCTTCCTTATGTCCCTGCCTGCCGTACTGGGCGCCAACGTCCTGGAAATTAAGGATGCGCTGGCCTCGAACTTCCCCATTGAGGAGCTGCCCATGTACTTAGTGGGCGTAGCGGTGTCCGCTGTGGTGGGGTACTTTGCCATCCGGCTTGTTAAGAGCCTGTCCGATAAGGGGAAATTCGGCAAGTTTGCTTACTACTGCTGGGCGGTTGGCCTGGGCAGCTTGGTAGCGGGCATCGTGAAGATGATGCTGCTCAAGTGACAGAAACCCGATACAAAAGAATGACCCTGGAAAGGATTTGATTTTCAATGGCCACAGCACAGAAGAAGAACGCGGGCGGAAAGCGGACGGCCTCGGGTACGGGAAGGACCGCATCCGGCTCCCGCGCTGCCGGCAGCCGGAAGAAGGCCCCGGCGCCCAGGCCCATCCGTCGGGAGGTGGGGGCGGTGGCCTGTCTGCTGCTGGCCATTTTCTCCGCCTTTGGATACTTCCATATTCAGGCCATCTTTATCGACTTTTTCTGCGGCTTGGTCAAGGGCCTGATCGGCTACGGCTACTGGCTGCTGCCCCCCATGCTGCTGGTGGCCAGCGGGATCTTGGTCTTCCACCGGGGCCGCCCGGTGCGGCTGCGGGTGTGGTGCGCCCTGCTCACCCCAGTGCTGGTGGGCTGCCTGCTCCACCTGATTTTGACCAGGGGCTCCTATGAGTGGAGCCTGGAGCTGGTCAAGACCCTGTGGAGCCAGGGAGAGGCTCTCAAGAGCGGCGGTGTGGTCAGCGGCTCGATCGCCCTGGGGCTGACTGCGGTGTTCAGCAAGTACGGAGCCGGTGTAATCTTCGTCCTGATCGCGGCCATCATGCTGATGGTGGTGTTCCACGTCTCCCCGGTGGATATCGTGGACCGGATCCGTGAGCGGCCCCGGGTGGAGTACGAGGAGGAGGAACTGCCCGAGCCCAAGCCCCGTGAGCGCCGCCGTGCCCCCGAGCCGGAGAGCGCCGCCCGCCGCCAGCAGGTGCCTCAGATCGATATCCCCGTGGACGATGGTCCGCTGGTGGGCAAACGGCCCGAGCCCAAGCCCATTGAGAAGAAGGAGCGCTTTTTCAACCGGAAGCCCTCGGTGCCCACGCCGGACCAGGTATTGGCCGGTGCGGCGGCTGGGGATGTGCCTGAGGCAGAACCCATCGCCGTGTCCCCTCCGCCTGAGACGCCTCAGGAGGCAGCTCAGGCGGCGAAACCGGTGCCGGAACCCATCCCGGAGCCCGCCCCTGCCCCGCCGGTGCCGGAGATTGAGCGGGAGCCCGCTGTGGCCAAGGTGAAGAGGGAGGAGGCTGCCCAGGCGGCGGCCGAGGTGGCCCAGGACATCGCCCGCAAACTGGAGGAGGGGACTCCGGCGGCCTACCAGTATCCGCCGGTTTCGCTGCTGAACGAGGGGGCAGGCGTGTCGGGCGCCGACGTGGCCAGCGAGCTCCAGGCCAATCAGGCCCGCCTGTCCGACACCATCCGGTCCTTCGGAATCGATGCTACCATCGCCAATGTGACCCGCGGCCCATCGGTGACCCGGTACGAGGTGGAGCTGGACCAGGGGGTGCGGCTTAACAAGCTGACCAACCTGGCTGACGATATCGCCCTGGCCTTGGGGGCTACCGGCGTTCGCATCGCCCCCATCCCGGACAAGATCTCCATGGTGGGCATTGAGGTGCCCAACAAGCTCGTCTCCCCGGTCTATATCCACGATGTCATCGACTCCAGTGAGTTCCGGGACAACCCCTCCAAGGTTTCCTTTGCTGTGGGCCGGGACATCAGCAACCGCAATGTAGTGGGCAATATTGCCAAGCTGCCCCACCTGCTCATCGCCGGCACCACCGGCTCGGGCAAGTCGGTATGTACCAACTCTCTGATTATCTCTCTGCTCTACAAGGCCACCCCTGAGGAGGTGCGCCTCATCATGGTGGACCCCAAGATGGTGGAGCTGGGCATCTACAACGGCATCCCGCATCTGCTCATTCCCGTGGTCACCGACCCCAAGAAGGCGGCGGGCGCCCTCCAGTGGGCGGTGGTGGAGATGATGAAACGCTACCGGGCCTTCTCGGAGATCGGGGTGCGGGATCTGGCCAGTTACAACGCCCACGCCGCCAAGACCGAGGGCATGGAGAAGATGCCCCAGATTGTGGTGGTCATCGACGAGCTGGCCGATCTGATGCTGGTGGCCGCCAAGGAGGTGGAGGAGTCCATCTGCCGGGTGGCCCAGATGGGCCGCGCCGCCGGCATGCACCTGATCATCGCCACCCAGCGGCCCTCCGCCGACGTGATCACCGGTCTGATGAAGGCCAATATCCCGAGCCGCATCGCCTTTGCGGTGGCCTCCTCCCTGGAGTCCCGCATCATTCTGGACACTACGGGCGCGGAGAAGCTGGTGGGCCGGGGCGACATGCTCTACTTCCCCCTGGGCACCGGCAAGCCCCAGCGGGTGCAGGGCTGCCTCATCTCCGACGAGGAGGTGGCCGCCGTAGTGGGCTTTATCAAGCAGAACAGCGGCTCGGCCGAGTACTCGGAGGAGATCATCCATGAGATCGAGCAGCACGCCGCCGAGAAGGAGAAGGGGAGCAAGGGCGTGGGCGGCTCCGCGCCGGACGAGGTGGGGGACGACTACGACGAGCTGCTCCCCGCCGCCATTGAAGTGGTGGTGGAGACCGGCATGGCCTCCGTGTCCATGCTCCAACGGCGGCTCAAGCTAGGCTACTCCCGGGCGGCCCGACTGGTGGACCAGATGGAGGAGAAGGGAGTCGTGGGGCCCTTTGAGGGCTCCAAGCCCCGCCAAGTGCTCATTACCAAGGATCAGTGGCAGGAGATGCAGTTTAAGCAGGGGATGGTGGACGCTGCCCCAGAGCCCGTCCCCGACGAGCTGGAATTTGAGGGCGACGCCATCCCCCAGAGCCGGGATTTGCCCCCGTTTGATATGGAGGATTGAGAGCGATGGAGCACTATGTCATCAAGCCCGCCGGGGAGGCGGGGGAAGCGGCGGTTCACGCCGGCCTGCGGGCCTATAACCGCACCTTTGTCTCCGATACGGCGGATCTCTCCCTGGTGGTGGAGGACGAGGCCGGACAGATCATCGGCGGCTGCGATGCCTTCCGGATGGGGGAGCTGGCCCTGCTGGACGTGCTGTGGGTGGCGGAGTCCCGCCGGGGCACCGGCCTGGGGGCCTGCCTCCTGGCCCAGCTGGAGCAGGACGCCGCCCGCCAGGGTGCGAAGCGCCTGGAGCTGAACACCTTTGGATTTCAGGCCCCCGGCTTCTATGAAAAGCTGGGCTACCGCCGCTTCGGCGCAGTGGAGCCCGCCGTGGGGGAGTACGGCCACTACTTTTACGTGAAAGAGCTCTAACAGGACGCAGATAAGCCGGATGGGCGCGGTCGTTTGACCG
>NZ_CAXSQB010000010.1:68310-89652 GCF_964239415.1 Clostridium sp. ATCC BAA-442
CCCCCCCCCCCCCCCCCCCATCCGGCTTATGATGTAGAAATGGAGGAAGGAAGTAGAAATCAGAATCAGAAGTCGACCTCAGTGCCGTAGTAGATGCAGGTAAACAGCTTGGCCATGGTGGCGGGATCGATGGGGCGGGGGTTGGAGCCGGTGCAGGCGTCGCCCACCGCGTTGGCGGCGATGGCATCCAGCTTCTCCTTGAACTCGTCTTCAATAATGCCGAAGTCCTTCAGGGTGTTGGGGATGCCCATAGCGTCGTTCATGGAGCGGATCTTGGCGCGCAGGCCCTCCACCAGCTCGGCGGTGGTGTCGCCCACGACGCCCATGGTGCGGGCGATGTCGGCATAGCGCTCGGCCACGCCGTCGGCTTTGGCGTTGTAGGCGATGACGTAGGGCAGGTACATGGCGTTGGCCAGGCCGTGGGTGATGTGGCCGGTGGAGAAGGCCGCGCCGGTCTTGTGGGCCATGGAGTGGACAATGCCCAGCAGGGCGTTGGAGAAGGCCATGCCGGCCAGGCACTGGCCGTAGTGCATCTCCTCGCGGCAGCTCATGTCGCCGTTAAAGGAGCGGAGCAGATCCTTCTCCACAATGTGGATGGCCTTGAGGGCCAGGGGATCGGTGAACACGGTGTGCAGGGTGGACACATAGGCCTCGATGGCGTGGGTCAGGGCGTCCATGCCGGTGTGGGCCACCAGCTTGGGGGGCATGGTCTCGGCCAGGGCCGGGTCGATGATGGCCACGTCGGGGGTGATGTTGAAGTCGGCCAGAGGATACTTGATGCCCTTCTGGTAGTCGGTGATGACGGAGAAGGCGGTGACCTCGGTGGCGGTGCCGGAGGTGGAGGGAATGGCGCAGAACTTGGCCTTCTGGCGCAGCTCGGGGAAGCTGAAGGGGGTGATCAGATCCTCGAAGGTGGTCTCGGGGTACTCATAGAAGGCCCACATGGCCTTGGCCGCGTCGATGGGGGAGCCGCCGCCCATGGAGATGATCCAGTCGGGCTCAAATTCCCGCATGACGGCCGCGCCGCTCATTACGGTCTCCACGGAGGGATCCGGCTCCACGTTCTCAATCAGACGGGTCTCGATGCCGGCCTCCTTCAGATAGCCCAGGGCCTTGTCCACAAAGCCGAACTTCTTCATGGAGCCGCCGCCCAGCACCAGCACTGCACGGGAGCCCTTCAGATTCTTCAGATTTTCCAGCGCATTGGCGCCATAATAGATATCTCTGGGAAGCGTAAAACGGGACATAACAGGTACCTCCGTGTATACGTGAATTTTAAATCGTTAAAAGTTTAACGATTTACCGGAACCTATTATGGCACATTGTTAATTCCCTGTCAATCGGTTTTGCAGAAACTGTACGTTCCAAACTTCGCGTTTCAGATTACCAGCGTCCCATTCTCGTCCTCCTGGAGCAGCAGAATGCGCTCCTGGCGGCCATCGGCGGCATCCACGTAGACCAGCACGTGGCCGCCGGAGGCGTTCTGGCACTTGAATTCGTGGCACAGCACCTCGTACTCGCCGCCGGTGGGGATCAGGGCGAGCTGGTGGGCCAGAACGGTGAGGGAGCCGTCCACCTGGGCGGCCGCCTCCGCCTCGGAGACGGCGGGGGCGGGGAGGGTACGGTCCCCGTGGTTCATGAGGTAGCCCTCCGACTCAAAGCTCACCACATCCCCGGTGTCCAGCGCCACACCCACCTTGACCAGATCGGGGTAGCAGTACACGCCGTCCTGGCGGGAGGCAAAGTGGACAGTGAGTATGCCGCCCTGCCGGATGGAGTAGCTGGGGTCCATATCCTGGTAGCCCCGCTCGGACAGAAACTCCGCAGCCTTCTGCCGCCCCTCTTGGGCGGAGAGGGACGCCTCGCCCACCGGCCGGGAGGAGAGTACCTGGAGCACCTGGCCGCCCTGCCGGGTGACCTCTACATAGAGCTCGCCGCCATTCACCAGGGCGGAGAAGCCCCAGGTGGGGAGCTGTCCCTCGCCCTGGGCGCTGAGGGTGAAGATGTCCTCCCGCAGCCCCAGAAAGGCCGCCGCGGCCCTGCGGGCCTCCGCCTCGGAGACCTGGGGCAGCCCCTCCAGCATCTTGGGAGTGCGGCACGACAGGTGGTCGGAAAAGGGGCCGTCGTAGATCAGGGCGGGCACCTCGGGGAAGTCGGCCTCCACCGTCTGGAAGGCCGAGCCGGCGGGGAGTTCACCCGACTCCGTGGCGTTGGACAGCCGTGCCTGAACGGTCTCCACGTCCTCCGGCCGGATGGTGCCCGCGTCCAGCTCCGCCAGCAGGCTCTGGAGGGCGCCGGACAGGGTGGAGGCGGCCCCCGCCAGGCCGCGCAGGGTCTCCCGGTGCGCCTCAGTGCACGCCGTCTCGCCGTAGGCGTCCCGGGCCAGGGCCATGGCGTAGTCACCGGTTTTGGCCAGGAAGGCGGCGGTCTGCTCCAGCTCTACGTTGCCGTAGGGCAGCTCGCCCAGAGCCGACTGAGCGGCCAGCGCCTTGCTGTAGGCCTGGGCGCACAGTGCGGAGAACAGCTCGGGACTGGTGGCGTAGGTCACCTTTCGGAGGGCGACATCCAGCTCGCCCGCCGCCGTGGCCAGCTCGGTGAAGGCGTGCTGATAGGTGTTGTCCAGCATGCGCCGGTACTGTGCCGCCCGGGCGTGGCCCTGCACTGCAAACCCGGCGGTCACCGCGAAGGCCCCCGCCAGAAAGCTGGCGGCCAGCACCTGTTTTCTCCGTTTCTCCATGACAAAACGCCCCCTTTTACGGCTAGGTTGCGTAAAAGGGGGCGTTTTATGTGCGGTAAATATAAGCTAAAGAAGGGGGCGAAGCCGCGCAAAAAGGTTGAGCAGATCATCGGAGGCCTTCACGCCCAGAAGAGGAATTTCCAAGCCGGCCGCCCGAATCCGATCTTCCAGCGCGCCGAGGAAAAGGCCACGGCCGGGCATCTCTTGATTGTGGTCGGACGTGGCTTCCACTCCGCAGTTGGGGGAGCGGTTTGCGCCCAGAAACGCAACGATGCGAAACCCGTATCTGTGGTACTCCAGCACCTGATGTATGACAGATTCAACTAGGTCCTCCAGCATCCGGCTGGGGGTGGGCGCCTGCATGGCGGCACGAATACGGGTGTTTTCTTCTGTGACCGGGGACTGCGCGCCCTGCCTGTTTCCACGGTCCAGCCCAAGGCAGCAGAGCTCCGGGCAGGGAAGCTGAACGATTCCCACCTGATGTTCCAGAAAGAACTGCACCAGCTCCCGGAAAGCAGCCGGATATACGGCGGTTCCGTCGGAGATGGCGTTTTGGTTCAGCAGGCAGTGGGCCAGAAACACCACTTTTCTACTGCGGCCGTCGGCAAACATCTGCATGATTCTCACCATTTACGGCTGGGCTCAGCCGCCCAGCTTGTCCAGCCCAAGACGGAGGCGGCGCAGGCACTCGTCCTTCCCCAGAATGTGGCAGATCTCCACCGCGCCGCCGGGGGTAACCGCCTTGCCCGCCGCGGCAATGCGCACCGGCCACATGAGGGTGGCGTTTTTGACCTCCAAAGACTCGGCCAGGCCGATCAGAGCGTCACGAATCCCGTCCACGGTCCAGTCGGCCAGCCCCTCCAGGGCGGGAAGGGCGGCCTCCAGCATCCGCCGGGACACCTCCGGATTGGTCTTGGACTTCTTGTTGGTGAACAGCCCCGCGTCGTAGCCGGGCAGGGCGTCAAAAAAGTCCAGCTTCTCTGGGATGTCGGTGAGACGCTCGCACCGGGCCTGGAGCAGCCCGGCGATCTCCTCCGTGGAGAGGGCGGGATTCTGCACCGCCTGGCGGATGTAGGGCAGGGCGGCCGCATGGAAGGCCTGGGGGCTCATCTCCCGCAGGTAGTGGGCGTTGAAGTAGGTCAGCTTTTCGATGTCGAAGATGGCGGGGGACTTGGAGATGCCGCCGATGTCGAAAATCTCCGCCAGCTCGGCCAGGGTAAAGAACTCCCGCTCGGCGTACTCGCCTCTGGGAGACCAGCCCAGCAGGGTGACGTAGTTGACCACCGCCTCGGACAGATAGCCCATGGCGATGAGATCCTCGTAGGAGGGGTCGCCCTTGCGCTTGCTCATCTTGTTGTGGGCGTCCCGCATGACGGGGGAGCAGTGGATATAGGTGGGCACGTCCCAGCCGAAGCCCTGGTACAGCAGATTGTACTTGGGGGCGGAGGACAGGTACTCGGAACCCCGCACCACGTGGGTGATGCCCATCAGGTGATCGTCGATGACGTTGGCAAAGTTGTAGGTGGGCAGGCCGTCCCGCTTGATGAGCACCTGGTCGTCCAGGGTGGAGTTCTCTACGGTAATGTCCCCGAATACGGCGTCGGAGAAGACGGTGGAGCCCCCGGCGGGGATCTTCTGGCGGATGACGTAGGGGGCGCCGGCGGCCACCTTGGCCCTGGCCTCCTCCAGGCTCATGTCCCGGCAGGGGTCGGCCGCCCGGTCAAAGTTGCCGGAGTCCTCCTCAGACTCGGTCTTTTCGCAGAAGCAGTAATAAGCGTGGCCCTTCTCCACCAGCAGCTCGGCGTACTTGCCGTACAGCGCCCGGCGCTCGGTCTGGATGTAGGGTCCCACCGGGCCGCCGATGTCGGGGCCCTCGTCCCAGGTCAGGCCGCACTTGCGCAGGGTGGCGTAGATGACCTCGGTGGCGCCCTCCACCAGGCGGCCCTGGTCGGTATCCTCAATGCGGAGGATGAACTTGCCGCCGCTGTGGCGGGCGATGAGCCAGGTGTAGAGGGCGGTGCGGAGGTTGCCCACGTGCATGTAGCCCGTGGGGGAGGGGGCGAAGCGGGTGCGGACGCCATCCTTGGGGATGCGGGCTTCCATCTCCTCAAACCAGTTCAGATCCATTGAAAAGACTCCTTTTTTAAACTTCATCACATTATTCTATATTTTTCGCCTAAGGATTGTCAAGGCCATTTGGATATGATATGATAAACCAATATGGGGCATTGTACCCAATGAGCCAAAAATCACTCGTAAGAGGTGTGTTTTAGAATGGAAAACCAGAAAAAAGTCATGCTCTCCGGCATCCAGCCCAGCGGCGAGCTCCACCTGGGCAACTACCTGGGAGCCATCAAGAACTGGGGCGCCCGGGCGGACGAGTTCGACTGCTTCTACTTTATGGCCGATATGCATACCATCACCGTGCGCCAGACCCCGGCGGAGCTCCGCCGCCGCACTCTGGAGCAGGTGGCCCAGTACATCGCCTGCGGTCTGGACCCGGAGCGCAACACAATTTTTGTCCAGTCCCACGTGCACCAGCACGCGGAGCTGGCCTGGGTGCTGGAGTGCTACACCATGTTCGGCGAGCTGTCCCGCATGACCCAGTTCAAGGACAAATCCGCCAAGCACGCCGACAACATCAACGCCGGCCTGTTTACCTACCCCTGCCTGATGGCGGCGGACATCCTGCTCTACCAGCCGGACTTTGTGCCGGTGGGGGAGGATCAGAAGCAGCACGTGGAGCTGACCCGCAACGTGGCCCAGCGCTTCAACCACGTGTACGGCGACGTGCTCAAGGTGCCCGAGCCCTACATCCCCAAGATGGGCGCGCGGGTGATGAGCCTGAACCAGCCGGACACCAAGATGAGCAAATCCATACCCGAGGGCTGCGTGTTCCTGATGGATAAGCCGGAGGACATCCTGCGCAAGTTCAAGCGGGCCATCACCGACAGCGACACTGAGCGCTGCGTCCGCTTCGACCGGGAGAACAAGCCGGGCGTGTCCAACCTGATGAGCATTTATTCCGCCGTCACCGGCAGGAGCTTCGAGGCCATTGAGGCGGAGTTCGACGGCAAGGGCTACGGCGCGTTCAAGCCCGTGGTGGGCGAGGCCGTGGTGGAGATGCTCCGGCCCATCCAGGAGGAGACCCGCCGCCTGCTCTCCGACAAGGCCTATCTGGAGAGCGTCTACCGCGCCGGCGCGGAGAAGGCGTCCTACGTGGCGGAAAAGACCCTGCGCAAGGTCTACAAAAAGGTGGGCTTCCTGGCCCGGTAAAGATAAGGAGCAAATTCCCATGCCAAGAAATCTGGATCTTCCCCTCATCGGCATCGTGGCCGCCGCCCTGGTGGTGGCCCTGGTGGTGGCCCTGGTGGCCACTCCGGTGGTAAAAAACCTGGCCATTCGGGTCAAGGCGGTGGATGTACCCAAGGACGGCCGCCGCATGCACGACCACCCCATCCCCCGCATGGGCGGACTGGCCATCTTCCTGGGCTTCCTGCTCAGCGTCCTGCTCTTTCTGGACTTGAACGCCCAAATGCGGGGGATGCTGCTGGGGGCGGTCATCATCGTCGTGCTGGGCATCTTTGATGATATCTACTCGCTGCGGGCCATGTTCAAGTTTGTGGTGCAGATCATCGCCGCCCTGGTGGCGGTGCTCTCGGGCAACGTGATCGAGACGCTGTCCAACCCCAACGTGTTTTCCGCGGATCCCTACTGGAATCTGGGGATTCTGGCGGTGCCCGCCACGGTCATCTGGATCGTGGCCATCACCAACGCCGTCAACCTGATTGATGGCCTGGACGGCCTGGCCTGCGGCGTATCCACCATCAGCTCCATGACCCTGCTGGTGATCGCCCTGGTGGTCAGCGAGGGCAACGTGGCCATTCTCATGGCCGCCCTGGCGGGCGGGTGTATCGGCTTTCTGCCCTACAACATGAATCCCGCCAAGATCTTTATGGGGGACACGGGCTCCACCTTCCTGGGCTATATTCTGGCGGTGGTGTCCATTCAGGGCCTGTTCAAGTTCTATACCATTATCTCCTTTGCGGTGCCCTTCCTCATGCTGGGCCTGCCCATCTTCGACACCTGCTTCGCCTTCATCCGCCGCATTGCCCACGGACAGAGCCCCATGCACGCCGACCGCAGCCACGTGCACCACCGGCTTATCGACATGGGCTTCAACCAAAAGCAGGCGGTGGCGGTGCTGTATGTCATCAGCGCCATCCTGGGCCTGTCCGCCGTGGTGCTCACCACCAGCGGGCCGGTGAAGGCCATGCTGCTCCTGCTGGCCCTGTGCTTTGCCGGGGCGATCTCCGCCCGGATTTTCCTGGGCGCAAACGGAAAGAAAAACGACGGTGAGAAGCCGGACGAGAAGGGGGAAGAGAAATGAGGCAGGTGCGCGTCATGACCATCTTCGGCACCCGGCCGGAGGCCATCAAGATGGCTCCCCTGGTGGCGGAGCTCCAGCGCCGTCCGGGCCTGGAGCCGGTCTGCTGTGTGACGGCCCAGCACCGGGAGATGCTCGATTCCGTGCTGGAGATCTTCCAGCTCCGGCCCGATTACGATCTGAACATCATGGAGCCCCGCCAGACCCTCTCCACCATCACCTCCAAGTGCCTGCTGGGCATGGAGGGGGTGCTGGAGCAGGCCAGACCCGACCTGGTGCTGGTCCACGGGGACACCTCCACAACCTTCGCCGGGGCGCTGGCCGCCTTTTACCACCAGATCAGGGTGGGCCATGTGGAGGCGGGGCTGCGCACGGGTGACAAGTATTCTCCCTTTCCGGAGGAGATGAACCGCAAGCTGGTGGGCGATATCGCCGACCTGCATTTCTGCCCCACCCGGGCGAACCGGGCAAACCTGGAGCGGGAGGGGATCACCGACGGGGTGTTTGTCACGGGCAATACCGTGATCGACGCCCTCAAGACCACGGTTGTGAAGGATTATCACTTCACAACGGATCTTCTCAACCATCTGGACTACACCGGCCGAAAGATCATCCTCGTGACCTGCCACCGGCGGGAGAACTACGGCCAGCCCATGGCCAACATCATGGCGGCTCTGCGCCGGGTGGCGGACGCCTTCCCGGAGGTGGAGCTGGTCTACCCGGTTCACCTGTCCCCGGTGGTGCGGGAGGCGGCGGGGAAGTACCTCGGCGGCCACGACCGTATCCACCTCATTGATCCGCTCTCCGCCGATGAGATGCACAACCTGATGGCCCGGGCCTATCTGGTCATGACCGACTCGGGCGGACTGCAGGAGGAGGCCCCCGCCCTGGGGCGGCCGGTGCTTGTCCTGCGGCGGGAGACCGAGCGGCCCGAGGCGGTGGAGGCGGGGACCGTGAAGATCGCGGGGACGGAGGAGAACGTCATCTTCTCCATGGCCTCCGAGCTGCTCACCGCTCCGGCGGCCTACGCCGCCATGGCCCACGCCGTCAATCCCTACGGCGACGGCTTCGCCTGCCGCCGGATCGCCGATGCCATTGAGTGGAAATTCGGCCTGCGGGCCGACCGGCCGGAGGAATTCCAGGCATAACGCGGTCCGAGCGGAGAGGAGGGAACAGGCGTGGAGCGCAGAAAGCGGAATCTGCTGGTGGTACTCATCGGCATCGTCATCGTGGTGGCCATGGTGTCCAGCTTTGGACTGGGCCTCTTTGCGCCGGACACGGCGAAGATCGTGCTGCCCACGCCGGAGGTCTCCCAGCAGCCGGGGGGAGAGCCCGGTGTGCAGAGCGGTCTGGTGCTGGTGGACGTGACGACGGAGACGGTGCAGAGCGTCATCCGGGATACCCTCTCCCGCCCGGACCGCTACACTCGCGCGGTCACGATCGAGGACTTCTGGGGCGAGGGAGAGAGCGGAACCACCCATGCGGACGTGTGGGTAGACGGCGGCTGGACCCAGACGGAGGCAGCCCTGCCAGGCGGGACGGTACGTTACTCCATCGTGGGCGACGGGCAGTTCTGGCTGTGGTATGGAGGCGACCGCACGGCCCTTTCCGGTCCGGCGGACGGGCACTCGGCGGATCTGGAGGGCCAGCGCATCCCCACCTATGAGGACGTACTGGAGCTGGAGCAGGATGCCATTGCCGCCGCCGGATATGAGGAGAAGGGCGGCCTGGCCTGCATTTATGTGGAGACAGGCGAGGACGCGCTGGGCTATGTGGAGAAGTACTGGGTCTCCGTGGACAGCGGCTTGTTGGTGTGCGCCGAGCAGTGGAAAGGGGAGGAGCTGACCTATCGGATGACCTCCTACGCGGTGTCGACGGACCGTACCCTCTTCGGACTCACGGAGTTTGCGCTGCCGGACGGCACAGTGCTGCATACGGTAGAGGAATAACGGGCCGTCGACACCGCGTAGGAGGTCATCCGATAGGTCAGCTCCTCCCCTTTCCACTGCACGGCGCGGGGGCCGGCCGCCCGTTATTCCAGCCCCAGCAGCAGGAGCAGCCCCAGGGTGATGACCAGTTCCATGTCGTCCCCCTCCAGAAAGAGGAACAGGAGGATGAGCAGGAGCAGGACATCGCCGGTGTCGAGGCCGTCCAGCTTGAGGCCCCGAAGCAGCTTGCTCAGTCCTGAGGCGGGCTTGGCGGATTCCGGCGCCTCGGCGTCCGGCTCCGGCGGGGGCGCGTCGGGAGGGACGGTCTGGGTGGGAGGGGCATCCTCCTCCACGACCCGGGTGTAGGAGGCGCCATTGGGTATGTAGCGGTTATACATCGTCCTTCCCCTCCTCTCGGCGGCTCTGGAAGAGCTGGAAGGCCACCCGGATGACCCGGGCCAGCTTGGCGATCTGAACGGCCTTGTCAACCTTTGCATACCGCTCCGGCTTGACAAAAGGCTTGAGAGCATTGAGCAGGGCCACCTTGCGGTCGTCAGTGGCGGAGTACTCGGAAAAGAGGCGCAGACCGGCCTGGAGAAGCTGGGGATCCAGCTCGGACAGGGCGGAAAGCGGGTTGCTGTCTCCGCCGCCGCCCAGCATGCCCAGCAGGGCGGACCAGTCGGTGGCGCCGGCCTGCCCGGCCGCCTCTCCCGCGGGCCCGGCCTCCGCCGGTTCTGCGGCGGGGGGCGGGGCGGATTCTCCCGTGTGCTCCCCAGTCAGCGCCTGCGCGAGGGAAGCGATCTGGCCCATGGCCTGGGGATCGCTGAGGATCGCGTTGAGTTTCTCCTCGAATTCGGCCATGTCTCCCGCCCCCTCCCGCCGAAATGCCTACTTCTTCTCCTTGGGCACCGCCTGGCTGATGTTTTGTACCAGCCGGGCCCCCTCGCTGCTCTGCATGACCTGCCGCACCATGCCCAGCAGGGCGCCGGTGTCCCCCTTGGCGGCGGCGGTCTTGAGGCCGTCCCCCGCGTTCTGACTGAGCAACTCCATCAGGCGCTGGGTGTCCGGGGACTGCATCAGGCTCTGGAGCAGGGCCTTGTTCTTCAGCAGGCCGGCGGCCTTGGGGTCCTTCATGAGTTCGTCCAGATTGGACCGGGGATTTGCCATACCATCAGCTCCATCTCAATTATTTATAAGACCGATCACTCCATTCTATGAGTGACTTTTCAGAAGGTGATACCTTGAAGCTGGTACTTTTTTCCGACTCCCACGGCAACGTGGCCAACATGGCCGACGTGGTGCGCCTGGAGCACCCGGACCGCGTCCTCCATATGGGGGATCTGGCCCGGGATGCGGAGGAGCTGGCCCGTCAGTTTCCCGATATTCCTGTGACCTATGTGCCGGGCAACTGTGACGGCCGCCGGCCGGATCTGCCGGACGAGCGGTGCTTTACCCTGGAGGGGTGTAAAATCCTGATGACCCACGGCCACACCTACCACGTGAAGATGGGGCCCGGGGCGGCCATCCGCGCGGCCCGAGAGGCGGGGGCGGGACTTCTGTGCTTCGGCCACACGCACGAGGCCCTCTGCGAGTTCCAGAACGGCCTGTGGATCGTCAACCCCGGCGCCGCCGGGAGCCTGGTTCAGCCCACCTACGCCGTGGCTGTCCTGGAGGAGGGCGGCGCGGTGTGCTATCTGTCGCATATCTGAGAAGGGAGAGGAGCAGTATGCTGCTGGTCATTGATGTAGGCAATACCAATATGGAGTTCGGCGTCTACCGGGGGGAGGCGCTGGTGGGGAGTTTCCGTCTGATGACGGACGCCAACCGAACCTCCGACGAGTTGGGGCTCTGGCTGTGCCAGTACTTCCAGCGCTTCGGCCTGGAGCTGGGGCAGGTGGAGGATGTGGTGATCGGCTCGGTGGCCCCCCAGGTGATGCATACCCTGAGCCGGGCGGTGCAGAAGTATGTGGGCAAGACCCCGCTGGTGCTGGACGAGGCGCTGGACCCCGGCCTGCCCTACGTGGAGTGCGACAGCGACGAGCGCCTGGGCCCCGACCGGGCGGCGGCGGACATCGCGGCCATCGCCAAATACGGCGCGCCGCTGGTGGTGCTGGACTTCGGAACGGCCACCACCCTGGACGCGGTGAGCCGGGAGGGGGTGTACCTGGGCGGCTGCATCACCGCCGGGGTGCAGGTGTCTATCGACGGCCTGTTCCAGAAGACCGCCCTGCTGCCCCGGGTGGAGCTGGTGAAGCCGGACACAGTGCTGAGCACCACCGCCGTGGGGCAGATCCAGGCTGGGGCGGTGCTGGGCTACATCGGGGCCATCGAGTACCTCATCCGCCACGCCAAGGAGGAGATCGGCCAGCCGGACACCAAGGTGGTGGCCACGGGCGGCCTGTCCCGGCTGGTGGCGGACAACACAGAGCTGATCGACGTGGTGGATCCCCAACTGGTGCTGGACGGCCTGCGCATCATCTATGAGCGGGCGAGGAGATAAAACGGATGGGGAGGAGAGGCAATGAGTGAGATCAAGCGGAACGGGCACGGAGCCATGGACATGACTCAGGGGTCGCCGACCCGGCTGATCGTCTTGTTCTCCCTGCCCCTGCTGGCGGGAAATGTGCTCCAGCAGCTCTACAACATGGTGGATTCGGTGGTGGTGGGCAACTATGTGGGCTCCTCCGCCCTCACCGCCGTGGGCGCGGGCTTCTCTATCATGTTCCTGATATCCTCCCTCTTCCTCGGATTCTCCATGGGCGCGACCATCATGATCGCCCAGTATGTGGGCGCCGGGGACCAAGGGGCGGTGGGGCGCACGGTGGACACCATCTACAGCGCCCTGCTGGTGATCATTGTGCCCCTGACCCTGCTGGGCGTGCTGGCCAGCGGGCCGCTGCTCACCCTGATCCGGGTGCCGCAGGAGGCCTATGAGCAGGCGCGGACCTACTGCATGGTGGTGCTGGGCGGCATCATCGGTACTCTGGGCTACAACATGAACAGCGGCATCATGCGCGGCCTGGGGGATAGCCGGACGCCCCTGATCTTCCTGTTCATCGCCTGTGTCATCAATATTGTGCTGGATCTGGTGTTTGTGCTGGTGTTCTCCTGGGGCGTGTTCGGCGTGGCCCTGGCCACCATTCTGGCCCAGATCTGCTCCTGGGTGTTCGGCATCTTCTACATCAACCGAAAGTACCCCTTCCTCCATATCCGCCTGTTCCGGATGCGGCTGGACCGGCGCCTGCTGGGGCAGGTGATCCGTCTGGGCATACCCTCCGCGATACAGGAGTGCCAGTTCGCGGTGGGCATACTCATCATGCAGGCGCTGATCAACGGCTTCGGCAACGATTTTGCGGCCGGCTTCACCGCCGCCAACAAGATCGACACCTTCGCCTTCATGCCCATCGAGTCCTTTTCCATCGCCGCCACCACCTATGTGGGACAGAACATGGGGGCGGGGAGGCTGGACCGGGTACAGACCGGGACCCGCCGGGCCCTGGTGCTGGGCACTCTGGTATGCCTGGCCATGTCGGCGGTGGTGCTGCCCCTGCGGCGGCCCCTGCTGATGCTCTTCAACCGGGAGCCCGGCGTGGTGGCCGCCGGGGAGGCATACCTGCTCCGGGCCCTCTCCCTGATGTTCATTCTGGCCATGATGTTTATCATGAACGGCGTCCTCCGCGGCGCAGGCGCCACGACAGTGCCCATGGTAGCCTCCATCATCTCCCTCTGGGCGGCCCGCATCCCTGTGGCCTATGCGCTGGCCTATTTCTTCGGCCCGGAGGAGATCTATTGGGCCTATCCCATCGGCTGGGCCCTGGGCCTGCTGATCTGCGTGGTGTCCTATTGCCGTGGAAGGTGGAAGGACAAGTGCATTGTGAGCTAGGCGCCGCAGGAATAGCACAGAGGCCCCGCCGGTCTGTCCGGCGGGCCCTCTCCTGCTGGAGTCAGGACTTTGTGTAGAAATCGCACCAGGGGCGCAGGGTACAGTTGGGGCAGTCGGGCTTGCGGGCCATACACACCGCCCGGCCGTGGAGCACCATCCGGTGGCAGAAGTCGTTGGACTCCTCCGGCGGCAGGGTGGGCCGGAGCTGCTCCTCCACCTTGGCCGGGTCCTTGGTGCCGTCGGTGAGGCCCAGTCGGCCGGTAATGCGTATGCAGTGGGTGTCCGCCACCACTACGCCGGGGGTGTGGTACACGTCGCCCAAAATCAGGTTGGCGGTCTTGCGGCCCACACCGGGCAGCTTGAGCAGCTCCTCCATGGTGTCGGGCACCCGGCCGCCGTACTGCTCCACCAGCATGCGGGAGGCGGCTACAATGTCCCGGGCCTTGGCCCGGAAGAAGCCGGTGGAATGGATATAGGTTTCCACCTCGGCGGGGTCGGCCTGGGCCAGAGACTCCAGGGTGGGAAAGCGGGCAAAGAGGGCGGGAGTGACCATGTTGACCCGCTCATCGGTACATTGGGCGGCCAGACGCACGGAAAAGAGCAGCTCGTAGGGCTTGGGGTACTGGAGCGAACAGAGCCCTTCGGGGTATAGCTTCTTCAGCTCCTCTACGATAGCCAGGACGTCCTCATGGTTTTTCATCGAATCACCTCTTAGACAATATAGCATAGAATCCGCCAAAAAACGAGAGCCTTTTTTCAAATAGGGCGATTGTAATTTAAAGTGGGATTCTGTATAATAAACGGTACAGTCAAATTTGAGAAAGGTGGAGTCGGATTTGGTCAAGGATATCATGGAGTTTCTTGCCGGACAAGACCCCGAGGTAGGGGCGGCGGTTCAGGCAGAGTACGACCGCCAGCGGCGCAACATCGAGCTGATCGCGTCGGAGAACTTCGTCAGCCCGGCGGTGCTGGCCGCGGCGGCCACGGTGCTCACCAACAAGTACGCGGAGGGCTATCCCGGCAAACGCTATTACGGCGGCTGCCAGTGCGTGGACGTGGTGGAGGATATCGCACGCAAACGGGCCTGCCAGCTCTTTGGGGCCGACCACGCCAATGTGCAGCCCCACTGCGGCGCCAACGCCAACTATGCGGTGTACGCCGCCCTGTGTGAGCACGGCGACACGGTGCTCGGCATGGATCTGGCCAACGGAGGCCACCTGACCCACGGCTCACCGGTCAACTTCTCGGGAAAAAACTATAATATCGTGGCTTATGGCGTCAACGACCAGGGCTACATCGACTACGACCAGGTGCGCGATCTGGCCAAAAAGCACAGGCCCCGCATGCTCCTGGCCGGCGCCTCCGCCTATCCCCGCACCATCGACTTCAAGACCTTTGCCGATATCGCCCACGAGGTGGGAGCCTATCTGTTTGTGGATATGGCCCATATCGCTGGCCTGGTGGCTGTGGGGCTCCACCCCTCCCCGGTGCCTTATGCCGACGTAGTGACCACCACTACCCACAAGACCCTCCGCGGCCCCCGGGGCGGCATGATCCTCTGCAAGGAGGCGCTGGCCAAGAAAATCGACTCCGCCATTTTCCCGGGCAGCCAGGGTGGTCCCCTGGAGCACATCATCGCCGCCAAGGCCGTGGCCCTGGGGGAGGCGATGAAGCCGGAGTTCAAAGCCTACCAGGAGCAGATTCTCAAAAACGCCGCCGCCCTGGCGAAGGCCCTCATGGCCGAGGGCTTCGATCTGGTCAGCGGCGGCACCGACAACCACCTGATGCTGGTGGATCTCCGCCCTGCCCGCCTCACCGGTAAGGAGATGGAGAGGCGGCTGGACGAGGTGAACATCACCGTCAACAAGAACGCCATCCCCAACGATCCGGAGAAGCCCTTCGTCACCAGTGGTATCCGGGTGGGTACGCCCGCCGCCACTACCCGCGGCTTCAAGGAGGCGGACATGGAGGTCATCGCTTCTATCATGTGGCGCACCGCCACCGATTTTGAGGGCAGACAGGACGAGCTGCGGGCCCAGGTGGCCCAGCTCACCGGAAAATATCCCCTGTACGAATAAGCAAAATGGAGTACGCATGAGCAGAGACGGCGGCCTGTCGAAAAATGGCTTCGGCAGGCCGCCGTTTTTCTCTTGACAAACGCCTTTAATGTGGTATATTTATAATATAAAGAGCGAAATACACCACATAAAAGGAGTGCATCTGGATGGGTATCAAACGATGGTACGGGCTGATCGGCCTGCTGTCCCTGTTGGGGTTTGTAGGGGTGTTCACCGGGGAGAGATATTTCCTGGGCTTTTTTGCCTTCGCGGTGGACTTTCAGTATTTTTTTGCCCGGGCTGATGAGATGCAGGAGGGCCAGATTCTCCGCTCGGCCGCACGGGGCTTTTTCGCGGGCATGGGAGTGACGGCAGTGGGGACGCTGCTGCTCCTGGCCCTTGGCGGAGGGACGACGGAGGCGCTGTACCTCAGCAGCGGGCTGGGCTGGGGGGTGGGAGTGGCGGTATACGCCCTCTCCAGCTTCCTGTGCGGCTGCCGGGAATGGTGGAACGCGCGGGCATGATTACCAATCGCATCAAGGAGTACCGGGCCCGCTTCGACCTGAAGCAGGAGGAGCTGGCCAGGCGGGTGGGAGTACGCCGGGAGACCATCGGCAACCTGGAGAAGGGGCGCTATAATCCCTCGCTGGTGCTGGCCTGGAACATTGCCAAGGTATTCGGCGTACCGATTGAGGAGATCTTTACCGTGGAGGGGGATGAATAGTATCCGCCGCTCTTTACGGGGGCTCGAACATGTGTTAGAATAGGGGCGACCAAACGAGGAGGGATGCCCAATGTCATACCGGCCCCTGGCCGACGAGATCCGCCCCCAGAGCCTGGACGAGGTGGTGGGGCAGCGCCATATTTTGGGGGAGAACGGCCTGCTGCGCCGCATCATCGAGAGCGGACACATCCCCAACCTGGTCTTTTATGGCCCCTCCGGTACCGGCAAAACCACGGTGGCCAACATCATCGCCAGGCGCACCAACCGGCCCCTCCACCGGCTCAACGCCACCACGGCCTCCATCTCGGATATCAAGGACATCATCAAGGACATCGGCACCATGCTGGCCCCCGATGGGGTGCTGCTCTATCTGGACGAGATTCAGTACTTCAACAAGAAGCAGCAGCAGTCTTTGCTGGAGTTTATGGAGAACGGCAAGATCACCCTGATCGCCTCCACCACGGAGAACCCCTATTTTTACGTGTATAATGCGGTGCTCAGCCGGTCTACCGTGTTTGAATTCAAGCCCATCGAGGCCGTCGACGTGCTGCCCGCCATCGACCGGGGCATCCGGCTCATGGGGGAGCGCCTAGGTGCGGAGGTGGACTGCGAGGATGGCGTGCGGGAGCACATTGCCACCGCCTGCGGGGGCGATGTGCGCAAGTCCATGAACGCGGTGGAGCTGCTGCTCAGCTCCGCCCGGCGGGAGGGGGAGCGGCTGGTGGTCACCCTGGCCGATGCCCAGACGGTGGCGCAGCGCTCCGCCATGCGGTACGACCGGGAGGGAGACGATCACTACGACATCGCCTCTGCCCTCATGAAGTCCATGCGGGGCTCCGACCCCGACGCGGCCCTCCACTATCTGGCCCGCCTGCTGGAGGCGGGGGACATGACCACCGCCATCCGGCGGATTCTCTGCTCCGCCAGCGAGGACGTGGGCATGGCCTACCCCCAGGCGGCCCTGATCGTCAAGGCCTGCGTGGACAACGCTCTCCAGCTCGGGCTGCCGGAGGCCCGCCTCCCTCTGGCCCAGGCGGTGGTACTGCTGGCCACCGCCCCCAAGTCCAACTCGGTCTACGAGGCCATCGCCGCCGCTCAGGCCGATGTGCGGGCGGGCAAGACCGGCGACTACCCCCGCCACCTCCAGAACGTCCACGCCGACTCGGCGGGGATGGAGCGGGAGCAGGGCTACCTCTACCCCCACGACTTTCCGCGCCACTGGGTGCGCCAGCAGTATCTGCCCGACCTGCTGGCGGATAGGTGTTACTACCACTACGGCGACAACAAGAATGAGCAGGCCGCCAGGCGGTACTGGGACGAGATCAAAGGCCCCGAGGCATAAAACAGGAGCGCGGCATAGCCGCGCTCCTGTTTTTCAGGCGAATATGGTCTCCGCGCCCACCTTGACACAGCCCTCGGGGGCGTATTTCCACTTTTCAATTTGTCCCTGGGTGAGAAAATACTCCAGCGGCGCGGGGACGTTCAGCGGGGGCAGGGTGTCGATGGCCAGCAGCTTGATCTTCATCCGCTCAGGCAGGATAGCCTTGATGTAGACGGACACACGGTCCCCCTCCCGCAGGCCGTTTTTCCGCTCCGCCAGGCCGGACAGATTCGGGGTGAGCTCCACAAAGGCCCCATACTCCTTGAGCCCGCGGACGATACCGGGCACCGTCATGCCCGCCTGAAAGCGGGCGGCGTTCTCCGCCCAGGTGCCCAGCAGCTCCCGGTGGGTCAGGTACACCCGCCCCAGCTTGGGGTCCAGCTCCTGTACCACGGCGAAGATGGCCTGCCCCACCCGGAACCGCTGGTCGGGGTGGGGGATGCGGGAGACGGAGATGTTTTCAATCCCGATCAGGGAGGGAACGCCGCAGCCGATGTCCACAAAGGCCCCGAAGGACTCCAGGTGGGTGACCACAGCCGGGAGGATACAGCCGGGATGCAGCCCGGCAAGCATGGCGTCCAGGGCGGCCTGCTGGGCCCGGCGGCGGGAGAGGCGGGGCCGGAGGACGCCCTCAGATTCCTCCAGAGCTGTGATCTGAAAACAGACCGGCTTGCCCACCCGGGAGAGAATGGCGATCTCCCGGGTGGTGCCCTCTGCAATGCCCAGCGCGGCCTCCTCCCGGGGGAGAAAGCCGGTAAACGGCCCTACGGACACCAGCAGGTTGTGGGCCCCGTCGCAGAGCTGGGCAACCCCCTCCAGCACCGTCCCCTCCTCCATGGCCCGGCGGAGGCCGTCGCAGGAGGCGCAGGCGGCCTCGTTTTCCGGTGTATGTAACAGACGCCCCTCGGGCAGGAAGCGGCTCCTCAATGTGACCAAATCCTTTCGTTTCCACAGTCATTTTTTTCCGATAGACTACTATATGCACTTGCCGGGCCTGAATTGACAGGGTATAATAGGCGTTACGAAGGAAACGGGAGGGACGCGGATATGGACATCCATGTGGGCGATGTGCTGGAATTGAAGAAGGAGCACCCCTGCGGCAGCCGGCGGTGGCTGGTGCTGCGGGTGGGAATGGACTTCAAGCTGCGCTGCGAGGGCTGCGGCCACGAGCTGATGCTCCCCCGGAGCAAGGCAGAGAAGAGCATCAAGCGGGTGCTGCGGACGGAGGAGCCCCAGGCATGAGGTACGAGGGGACGGTTTACCGCCCGCCGGGAGAGTGGAAGAGCTATCTGCTCCAGGTGACGGTGGGGTGCTCCCACAACGCCTGCACCTTCTGCGGCATGTATAAGGACAAACGCTACCGGGTGCGCCCGCTGGAGGAGATTTTTGAGGATATTGCCCTGGCCAAGACAGCCTATGGAGACGTGAAGCGGGTGTTCCTCTGCGACGGGGACGCGGTGGCCATGGACACAGGGGAACTGCTGGCCGTCCTGGCCCGGCTGTACCAGACCTTTCCCACCCTCGAGCGGGTCAACGCCTATGCCGGCCCGGGCAGCACCCTGCGCAAGACGGAGGAAGAGCTGGCGGCCCTCCGCCGGGCGGGGCTGGTGCGCCTCTACCTGGGGGTGGAGAGCGGCAGCGACGCGGTGCTGCGGGCGGTGCGCAAGGGGGTGGACGCCGCGGGTATGCTGGAGGCCGGACGGCGCATAGTAGCGGCGGGCTTCGATCTGTGGACCATGGTGCTCATCGGGCTGGCCGGGCAGGGAGAGGCCTCCCGAGCCCACGCCTTGGACACGGCCGCCCTGATCAACGCCATGAGACCCCGTCACCTCTCCGCCCTGACTTACCTCCCAGAGCGGGGAACGGCGCTGGGCGACGCGGCCGCGCGGGGGGAGTTCCGGCTGCTCACCGCCCGGCAGGCCCTGGAGGAGACCCGGCTGCTGCTGGAACGCCTGGAGGTGGAGCCCCTCCATTTCACCAGCGACCACGCCTCCAACTATCTGCCCTTGAAGGGCGGACTGCCCGAGGACAAGGCCCGGCTTTTGTCTCTGCTGGACGGGGCGCTGTCCGGCGGGCAGGCCGTCCGGCCGGAGCTGTGGCGGGGGCTGTGACCCCCGGAAAGGAGCATTGAAATGGACGAGCAGCATCTGCATATTCTGTGGACCAACGCCGATCCGGTGGTCTTTGACAAGATGGTGCTGATGTACGCGGTGAACAGCCTGGTGCGGGGCTGGTGGGAAAAAGTGACGGTGATCCTCTGGGGGGAGACCGCCCGTCTGGCGGCCGCAGATCCTGCGGTGAGGGAGCGCATTGTCCTGTCCATGGAGCAGGGGGTGAAATTCTCGGCCTGTATTACCTGCGCCAAGGAGCTTGGGGTGGAGCAGGCGCTGCGGGACATGGGCCTGGAGGTCATCTCCTGGGGTCCGCCGCTGACCGAGCTGCTCAAGACCCGGGCGCCCCTGCTGACCGTGTGACGGAAAAGAAGCTGATGCGCGCAGCGCGTCAGCTTCTTTTTTTGCCCGTCCCGGATTTGACCTTTTTTGTGGACGTGGCCCTCTATAATGGGAAACGACAGGCCAGAGGACAGGGGGGACGCGGGGTGACGGTGATCTATCTGGATGAGCTGTTCCTGCTCAACTTTGTGGTGGACTATCTCCTGCTGCTGGCCGCCGGACGCCTGTCCGGCGAGATACTCCGCCGGGGCTGGCTGGCTCTGGGGGCGGCCATCGGGGCGGCCTACGCCGCCGCCGCCGTCCTGCCGGGCATGGGCTTTCTCCTCCATCCCCTCTGCAAGCTGGGGGCGGCGGTGCTGGCCCTGCTGGCGGGCTACGGCAAAAGCCGCCGCCTCCTGCGGGTGAGTCTGGTATTCTTTGCCGTGTCCGCAGCTTTCGGGGGCGGCGTGTTCGCCCTCCAGCTCCTGGGCGGGCGGGGGCTCACTCTGCAAAACGGCATCTTTTATTCCGCCATGGATCTGCGCCTTATCCTCCTGTCGGCGGCGGGGTGCTATGTGCTCATCACCCTGCTGTTCCAACGCACCGCCCGGCACAGCGGCCTGCGCCGGGAGCTGGTGCCTGCGGTGCTCACCCTGGAGGGGCGGCGGGTGGCCCTTACCGCCCTGGTGGATACGGGCAACACCCTCACAGACCCTGCCACCGGACGTCCGGGGATGGTGGCGGAGGGGGAGAAGGTGGGGGCTCTCTTTCCCGACGGGCAGGCGCCGGCTCCCGAGGAGCTGCGCCGCCCGGTGGAGGCCCTGGAGCGGCTGGGCCGTCAGGGCTGGCAGGGGCGGTGCCGCCTGCTACCCTACCAGGCGGTGGGGGTGGAGTGCGGCATGCTGCTGGCCCTGCGCCTGGACGGGGCGCGGGTGGGGACGGAGGACTACGGCAAGCTGCTGCTGGCCCTGTCCCCCACCCGCCTCACCGACGGGGGCGGCTATCACGCGCTGATTGGTACATAAACAGACGATGTGGGAGGATGGCTATGAACGGTTGGAGACTGCGCCTGTTTGTGGGCGTGGAGCGGCTGTTGGCCCGGCTGGGGCTCAAGCTGCCGGGGAAGATCATGTATATCGGGGGGAGCGACACCCTGCCGCCGCCTCTGTCCAGGGACGAGGAGGCGGAGCTGATCGCCCGTCTGGACGGTGGGGACGAGGGTGTGAAGTCCCAGCTCATTGAGCGGAACCTGCGGCTGGTGGTCTACATCGCCCGCCGCTTTGAAAATACCGGCGTGGGCATTGAGGATCTGATTTCCATCGGCACCATCGGCCTCATCAAGGCCATCAATACCTATCAGCCCGCAAAAAACATCAAGCTGGCCACCTACGCCTCCCGGTGCATCGAGAACGAGATACTGATGCATCTGCGCAAGACGGCCAACCTGAAGAGCGAGGTCTCCTTCGACGAGCCCCTGAACACCGACTGGGACGGCAACGAGCTGCTCCTCTCCGACATCCTGGGGACGGAGAGCGATCTGGTGATGAAGCCCATCGAGGCGGACGTGGACCGCCAGCTCCTCTCCGACGCGCTGGAGAAGCTGGAGGACCGGGAGCGGGAGATCATCACCCTGCGCTTCGGCCTGGACGGCCGCCCGGAGCGCACCCAGAAGGAGGTGGCCGACCGGCTGGGTATCTCCCAGTCCTACATCTCGCGCCTGGAAAAGCGCATCATCAGCCGGCTCAAGCGGGAGATTCTGCGGATGCTGTAGGGGCGGTCACTCCGCCTTCGACCGCCCGGCTCGCCGGGCGGC
>NZ_CAXSQB010000010.1:89662-100410 GCF_964239415.1 Clostridium sp. ATCC BAA-442
CCCCCCCGGCTTCGTCAGATCGTGGCTCAGTTCCAGCAGGCGGATGATCTCCTCCTCCGGGAGCGAGCCGTCCAGGAGGAGGGTGACCCAGTTGGACTTGTTCATGTGGTAGGCGGGCAGGATGCCTGGGACGCCGAGAAGGGAGCCGGCCAGGAGCGGGCCGCATTTTACATCGAGAATGTCGACGGACTCCGGTCGTTCCAGCCCCAGCCTGGTTCCGGGAACCTCCAGAAAGACCGCAAACCACTTGGCGTTTTCACTGTGGCGCAGGACGGCATAGCGGGGGAATTTAGCCCAGAGGTGCTCCGGTTCCGCGCCCAGATGTACCTGGGCATACTGTAGGATACGCTCTTTCAGTGTGGACGGTTGGTTCATGGCGCTCCCTCCTTACAGATCCTTGGCCTTCATTTTCTCCAGCTCGGCCTTTTCTGCCGCCGTGGCCTTGTTCCGCCCGATCAGCCAGGCGGCGGCCAGTCCCGCGGCACATGGAATACCTGAAAGCAGGCCGGAGGCATCCCGGAGCGCGATGGACAGGCCGGCCAGCAGCAGGAGGATCCCGCCGGGCAGCAGAGCCCCCAGCAGGGGCTTTCTCCGGGTACCCAGATAGTATTCCAGCGCCAAAAGGGCCAGGGAAATGAAAAGAACTGCAAACTCTCTCATATCGGTTTCCCCTCCTTCTCGTATTTGTCGATGATCAGTTTGGCGGTCTCCACATCAATGCGGGAGTCCACCGCCAGCCCCTTGATAAAGGCGGTGAAGGGCTCCTCCTCCTGTTGGTCGGCCAGCTCGATCTTCTGGATGAGCTTGTCCAGCCGCAGACGGACCGTGGGGTAAGAGACCTGGTAGAGCCGGGCGATCTCCTTCAGAGAGCCGGACTTGAGCGCGAAATTTTTGAGAAAGGCGGCGTCCTCCGGTTCGAGAGCGAGCATCCACTGGGGGATTTTATTAAGCTCCAATTTAATTCTCCTTTTATTTTTGGTTTAATTATATTGAATATAACATAAATAAAATGAAAGTCAAGTATAAAAAAGAGGTACGGCTTTTTAGCCGCACCTCTTTTTGAGCTTACAGGCCCAGGGTGTCCGCCAAGTCGTCCTTCATGTGGTCCATCTTGCGGACGGCACGCCGGGCCATCCGGCGCACGTCGGGGCTCTGCATGCTCTTGGCGGTCACCGCCATACCGATGGCGGCGCCCGCCAGCACGCCAAGGCCCATCCCTTCCAGAAACGCATGCTTCGTCATATTGCTTCGCTCCCTTCTGCATCAGCGTCCGCTGTTATTATTGCCGGAAACGCAGAAAAATCCGTTGCTAAAAACTGTGTTTCAAGGTATAATGTATGCGGTATGATACGGTTCAATTTGTGGAGGGGACGGGGGTGGACCTGTACCCTTTTTTGCTGTGCTCTGCATGGCGGTTTGGAACGGTTTCAATGTGAAAGGAGTGATTTCGTGAAGCTGCTGATACGGCAGGGACGGCTGGTTGACCCGGTTGGGGGCATCGGCGGGATTATGGATGTGCTGGTTGAGGACGGAAAGGTAGCGGTCATCGGGAGCAACATCAACGAGCCCGACGCCCGGGTGATCGATGCCCGGGGACTGACCGTGTGCGCCGGGCTGGTGGATATGCATGTACATCTGCGGGAGCCCGGCTTTGAATATAAAGAGACCATCGAGACCGGCGCGGCGGCCGCGGCCCATGGGGGCTTTACCTCCATTGCCTGTATGCCCAACACCCGCCCGGCCACCGACAGCCCGGAGCAGATTGCATTTGTAAAGCAGAGGGCGGCGGAGGCCTGCGGCGTCCATGTCTGGCCCATCGGGGCGGTGACCCGGGGACAGCAGGGGCAGGAGCTCACCGACTTTGAGGCCCTGAAGGGCGCGGGGGCGGTGGCCCTGTCCGACGATGGGGTGCCGGTCCAGAATGCCAATTTAATGCGGGACGGCCTGATCCTGGCCCACCGGCAAAACCTGACGATTCTCTCCCACTGTGAGGACGCCGACATGGTGAAGAACTACGCGGTCAACGAGGGGCGTATCTCCCGCCAGCTTCGGCTGGCCGGCCGGCCGGCCATCGCCGAGGAGCTGATGGTGGCCCGGGATGCCATGCTGGCGGAGGAGACCGGCGGGGCGGTGCACATCTGCCACATCTCCACCGCCAAATCGGTGGCCCTGGTGCGGCGGTACAAGCGCAAGGGCGTACAGATCACCTGTGAGACCTGCCCTCAGTATTTCAGTCTCACCGAGGACGAGATTTTAGCCCAGGGCGCCCTGGCACGGGTAAACCCGCCCCTGCGCACCAAGGCGGACGTGGAGGCCATTATCGAGGGATTGAAGGACGGCACCATTGACGCCATCGCCACCGACCACGCCCCCCACTCCGCTGAGGAAAAGGCCCGGCCCCTGACCGACGCCCCCAGCGGCATGGTGGGCCTGGAGACCGCCCTTGCTGTGGCGCTGACCTACCTCTACCACACGGGCGAGATGGCCCTGTCCGACATCCTGCGCCGGATGACCATTAACCCGGCCTGCATCCTGCGCCTGCCCACCAAGGGGCGGCTGGCCATCGGCTCGGACGGCGACGTGGTGATCTTCGATCCCGACGAGGCGTGGACGGTGGATCCCAACCGCTTCGCCTCCAAGGGGCGCAACACTCCCTTTGCGGGAAAGACCCTGCGGGGGAAAGTGAAATATACGATTGTAGGCGGCGAGATCGTCTACCGGGAAGGAGAATGAGCGCGATGTCCTTTGATGTATTGCAGGAGAAAATTATCCGTATGAAAAACCCCACAGTGGTGGGGCTGGACCCCAAGCCCGAGTATGTGCCGGAGCACATCCGCAAAGCGTCCTATGAACAGTTCGGCGAGACCCTGGAGGGGGCCGCCGACGCCATTTTCCAGTTCAACAAGGGCCTCATCGACGCCCTGTGCGATGTTGTACCCGCCGTCAAGCCACAGTCCGCCTATTATGAGCGCCTGGGCTGGCACGGTATGGCCGCGCTGGAAAAGACCATCCGCTACGCCCACGAGAAGGGCATGTACGTCATCGCCGACATCAAGCGGGGGGACATCGGCTCCACGGCGGAGGCCTACGCCGACGCCTGGCTGGGAGTCACCAAGGTGGGGGAGGCCTTCTGCGGGGGCTTCAACGCCGACTGCGTCACCCTCAACGGCTACATGGGCGCGGACAGCGTCAACCCCTTCCTAAAGGTGGCGGGGGAGCGGGACAAGAGCGTGTTTATCCTGGCCAAGACCTCCAACCCCGGCTCCGGCGAGCTCCAGAACGTGGCCGCCGGGGAGGGAGACACCGTCTACGGCCTTATGGCCGACCTCATTGAGAAGTGGGGAGCCGGCACTGAAGGGAAGTACGGCTATATCCGGGCCGGCGCGGTGGCCGGGGCTACTTATCCGGAGGAGCTACAGAAGCTCCGCGCCCGGATGCCCCACACCTTCCTGCTGGTGCCCGGCTACGGGGCCCAGGGCGGCACCGCCGAGGATGTACAGTATGCCTTCCAGGAGAATGGCCGGGGTGCCGTCGTCAACTCCTCCCGGGGCATCATCTGTGCCTGGCAGAAGACGGGCAAAAACGGCGCGGACTACCAAGAGGCCGCCCGCGCCGCCGCCATCGCCATGCGGGACGATATCTGCCGGTTTATCGCCATCCAGTAAACCAAGGAAACAGAGGGGGACACACCCATGCCAATACAAAAGCTCTGTACCGTCGCAGAGGCGGTGCGCCTCAATGAATTTGCCTGGTCCCTCACCCTGGAGGCCGAGGGGATGGAGCCCCAGGGGCCGGATCAGTTTGTCCATGTGAAGTGCGGCCACAGCCGTCTGCTCCGCCGCCCCATCTCCATCTGCGGCTGGGGGGAGAACCGGCTGCGCATCGTCTTTGAGGTGCGTGGGGAGGGCACAGCGTGGCTCGCCCGCCGGAAAGCAGGGGACACCCTGGACGTGCTGGGCCCCCTGGGCCGCGGCTTCCGGATAGGGCGGGAGGACCGCTGCCTGCTGGTGGGGGGCGGTATCGGTGTGCCCCCTATGCTGGGCTGCGCCAAGTGGACGGCGGGACGGAGCACCGCCATACTGGGCTTCCGGTCGGCAGACCGCGCCATGCTGATCGAGGAATTTCAGAAATGCTGTAAAGATGTTTTGCTTTGCAGTGATGATGGAAGCCTAGGACAGAAAGGCTTTGTGGATGCTCAAGTGCGGGCTGTTCTTGAAAAGGATAAAAACTTTACAGCGGTTTTGGCCTGCGGCCCCAAGCCCATGCTGAAAAACGTGGCTGTCGTGGCGGCGGAGTACGGCGTGCCCTGCCAGGTGTCCATGGAGGAGCGGATGGCCTGCGGCGTGGGGGCCTGCCTGGGCTGCGCCATCCAGATGGCCGACGGCACCATGAAGCACGTGTGCAAGGACGGCCCGGTGTTTGACGCGGAGGAGGTGGCGTGGAATGTCTAAGGTGGAGCAGTCCGTGGTGCTGGCCGGGGTGCGGATGAAAAACCCCGTGGTGGTGGCCTCCGGCACGTTCGGTTTCGGCCGGGAGTACGGCCGGTTTTATGATTTGAGCGAGCTGGGCGGCATCTGCTGCAAGGGCCTGACCCTCTGCCGCCGGGAGGGCAACCCGCCTCCCCGCATCGCGGAGACCCCCATGGGCATCCTCAACTCCGTGGGCCTCCAGAATCCCGGAGTGGACGCCTTTATCGCGGAAGAGCTGCCCGAGCTGAGAAAGCATGATCTGGCGGTAATCGCCAACATCTCGGGCAATACCCCGGAGGAATACGGCGTCATGTGCGAAAAGCTCTCCGCCGCTGGGGTGGACATGATCGAGGTCAACATCTCCTGCCCCAACGTGAAGGCGGGCGGCCTGGCCTATGGCACCAAGCCGGAGCTGGCCGCCGAGGTGACAGCGGTGGCCAAGGCCCACGCCGGGAGAGTACCGGTGATGGTGAAGCTCTCCCCCAACGTCACCGACGTCACCGAGATCGCCCGGGCCGTGGCGGACGCGGGGGCGGACGCCCTGTCCCTCATCAACACCCTGCGGGGGATGCGCATCGACGTGAACACCCGCCGGCCCATTTTGAAGATGAACACCGGCGGCCTGTCCGGACCCGCCGTGCTCCCGGTGGCGGTGCGCATGGTGTGGGAGGTGGCCCAGGCCGTGAAGCTGCCCATCCTGGGCATGGGCGGCGTAGCCAAGGGGGAGGACGCGGCCCAGCTCCTGTTGGCCGGGGCCTCCGCCGTGGCGGTGGGCACCGCCTGCTTTGACGATCCCTATGCCCCCATCAAGGTGCGGGACGGCCTGGCGTCCCTGGCGGAGCGCCAGGGGCTGAACAAGGTATCCGACTTTACCGGGGCGGTCGTGCCATGGTGAATGGAGGTGCGCGCCGATGGAGCGGAACACCTGTTATCTGAACCTGTCCGTGGCGGAGGCGGCCCGCACCGTGTCCGAGCTGGTGGAACGTGCGGGGCTGTCCAGCCGGATGGTGGATTGCCATGAGCTGCGCCAGGGCGAGAATCTCTGTGGCATGGTGCTGCTTTTTGAAAAGTACTTTCTCCGCATGGGCAGCCGCCTCACCCTGACGGCGGTGCTGGACAACCTGGAGGGGCGCACCCGGCTCTACTGGACGGTCACCGGCGGGGCGGGAATGCTCCGGCAGAGCGGAGACAGCAAGACAGCGGCGGAGGAGTACAGCGAGGCCCTGCGGGAGAAGCTGTTCTCCTATCTGGACGGCTGAAGGCGGGAGGGAAAAAGATGGAGGATTCGTATTCTGTCTCCCTGGGACTGCGGGAGTGCGGGGAAGCCATCCATGCGGCGGTGACCGACAGCGTCACCGGGGAGCTGGTTGACCACTATGAGCTCACCCACCCGGGCGGCGGCACCTGTGTGGTGGCGGTCTATGAGAAGCACTACTACCGGGCGGGCAACCGGCTCACCCTCACCGTGGTCCTGGACGACTTTACCGGCCGCACCCGCGTCCACTGTATCGGCGGAGGCGGGGGTGAGGGACTCTTCCGCTTTGACTGGGGGGCGGCGGAGTCCTTCGAGGGAGTCGTCCACGACGCGTTGAGCCACTATCGGCTCTGAGGAAAAGGATATGGCTTATACAGAAGTGTTCTACCCCAAGCTGCCCATGGAGGGCTGTGCGGACCGCATTCAGGATGTGATCGTGCGCAGCGGGTTCAGCAATGGACAGGTGTCGGAGCGCTACCGGCTGGAGACCCCCGGCGGCGCGGTTCTGGTTCTGGTGTTGGTCAAGTATCTTCACAGAACCGGAAGCGAGATGGTGGTGACGGCAGTGCTGGACGAGCTGGAGGGGCGGCTCCGTCTCCATCTCACTGCCGCCAGTGCGCTGGGCGGCATGGGAGATGAGTGCGGCGAGGAGAAGCATATTGTCTCCAAGCTGGAAAAGACTCTAGAGGTATGAGAACAATGGATTTCAGATTCAGAGGTGCAGTAAAGCGATGACAACCGTCTATCTGGTCCGCCACGCGGAGGCGGAGGGAAATCTCTACCGCCGGGTACACGGCTGGTACAACAGCCTGATTACCGATAACGGCTACCGGCAGATCGCGGCCCTGCGGGGACGGTTTGCGGACATACATATCGACGCGGTGTACTCCAGCGACCTGTTCCGTACAATGACCACCGCCAAAGCGGTCTACCTGTCCCACGGTCTGGAGCTGCACACCGACCCGGGCCTGCGGGAGATCAGCCTGGGCGCATGGGAGGACAAGCCCTGGGGCGAGCTGGAGCGGTGCGACGCCATGAATCTGATCCGCTTCAATCACAGCTCCCCGGACTTCCGGGTGGAGGGGGGAGAGACCTTCGCCCAGGTACAGGCGCGGCTCAAGGGCACGGTGCTCCGCCTGGCGGCGGCCCACCCGGGCCAGACGATCGCCCTGTTCTCCCACGGCACCGCCATCCGCTGCCTCCAGGCGGCCCTGCGGGGGCTGGGACCCGGCGAGATGGACGGTTTGGGCCACAGCGACAACACCGCCGTCACCTGCCTGGAGGTGGAGGGGGAGCGCACCCGCATCGTCTTTGAGAACGATAACTCCCACCTGCCCGACGAGATCTCCACCCTGGCCCGCCAGCGGTGGTGGAAGGAGCGGGATGGAACAAGCGGCGATGCAAACCTGTGGTTCCGGCCCCTCAACCTGAAAAAGGAGGGGACGGTGTACCGGACGGCCCGGCATGAGGCCTGGCAGGATGTGAACGGCCCGGCGGTGCCCTTCGACGGGGACGCGTTCCAGAGGGACGCCCTGCGCTGCTGGAAACGGGCCCCGGAGCGGGCGGTGATGTGCGCCATGCAGCGGGACGAGACGGCCGGCCTGCTCCAGATGGATCTGGACCGGGGGGCCGCCGAGGGTGTGGGCTATATCCCCTTCCTGTACATGGACCCCGCCCACCGGCGCCAGGGCCTGGGGGTGCAGCTCCTGGGCCAGGCGGTATCCACCTACCGGCCTCTGGGCAGAGACCGCCTGCGGCTGTGCTGCGCGCCGGACAACGGGATTGCCCAGCGCTTCTACCAGAAGTACGGCTTTGTCAAGATGGGAGAGGAGCCGGGTGCCCGCGGCCCGCTGGATGTTCTGGAAAAATACATTGGATTTGAAGCCAAGGAATCATGAGGAACCTATGAATCAATTTTTGCCTGTCACCAAAGCGGATCTGGCGGAGCGGGGCTGGGAGGAGTTTGACTTCCTGGTCATCACCGGCGACGCCTATGTCGACCACCCCTCCTTTGGCCCGGCCATTATTTCCCGGGTGCTGGAGGCCGAGGGCTACCGGGTGGCAATCCTGGCCCAGCCGGACTGGCGCAAGGCTGGCTCCTTTACAGCACTGGGCCGCCCGCGGCTGGGTGTTCTGCTCTCCAGCGGCAACATCGACTCCATGGTGGCCCACTATACCGTGGCCAAAAAGCGCCGCCATGACGACGCCTATTCCCCGGGCAATCGGGCCGGCCTGCGGCCCGACCGGGCGGTGATCGTCTACGCCAACAAGGTGCGGGAGGCCTTTGGGGATATTCCGCTGGTGATCGGCGGCCTGGAGGCCAGTCTGCGCCGCTTTGCCCACTACGACTATTGGGAGGACAAGGTGCGCCGCGCCATCCTCTTCGACAGCCAGGCGGATCTGCTGGTCTACGGTATGGGAGAGCGCGCTACCCGGGAGATTGCGGCCCGTCTGGCCTCCGGAACGCCCATCCGGGAGATTACAGATGTAAAGGGAACCGCCTTTATTGCCAAAGATCCTTCTGCGTGTGCCTATCCAAAGGTGGAGTGCCCTTCCTTTGAGGCGGTATCTACGGATAAGCGGGCGTATGCCCAGGCCAACCAGATCCAGTATGAGGAGCACGACCCCGTCCGGGGAAAGGCCATCCTCCAGCGCCACGGCGACCGGCTGCTGGTGGTCAATCCGCCGGCCATGCCTCTCACCACTGCCGAACTGGACTTCGTGGCCGAGCTGCCCTACGTCCGGGAACCCCACCCCATGTATGACGAGATGGGGGGCGTGCCTGCCATCGAGGAGGTGCGCTTCTCCGTGGCCCACAACCGGGGCTGCTTCGGGGCGTGCAACTTCTGCTCCCTGGCCTTCCACCAGGGGCGGATCATCACCTCCCGCAGCCATGAGAGCGTCCTGCGGGAGGTGGAGGCCCTGACCCGCCACCCCGGCTTCAAGGGCTATATCCATGACGTGGGCGGCCCCACCGCCAACTTCCGCCGCCCCGCCTGCAAGAAGCAGATGAAGGCGGGAATGTGCCGGGGCCGGGCCTGCCTGGCCCCCACGCCTTGTCCCAATCTGGACGCCGACCACACCGACTATTTGATGCTCCTGCGCAAGATCCGGCAGGTGCCGGGGGTGAAGAAGGTGTTCATCCGCTCCGGCATCCGCTTCGACTATATGCTCCAGGACAAGAGCGGCGAGTTCTTTGCCGAGCTGGTGAAGTATCATGTCTCCGGCCAGCTCAAGGTGGCCCCGGAGCACTGTGTGAGCGGCGTACTGGACTACATGGGCAAGCCCCATATCGAGGTCTATGAGAAGTTCAAGGGTAAGTACGAGCGGCTGAACCAGAAGTACGGCAAGGAGCAATACCTGGTGCCCTACCTCATGTCCTCCCACCCGGGCTGTACCCTGGACGACGCGGTGCGGCTGGCGGAGTGGATCAACCGCACCGGCCGCCAGCCGGAGCAGGTGCAGGACTTCTACCCCACGCCGGGAACCCTGTCCACCTGCATGTACTACACCGGCATTGATCCCCGCACCATGCAGCCGGTGTATGTGCCCCGTGATCCCCACGAGAAGGCGATGCAGCGGGCGCTGATGCAGTGGAAGCGCCCGGAGAAGCGCCCGCTGGTGCGGGAGGCCCTCCACCGCACCCACCGGGAGGATCTGATCGGCTACGGCAAGGGCTGTCTCCTGCGGCCCAACGGCCCCGCCAGGCCGGGGGATCAGCCCTCCGGCCGGGGCAAGCCCGCGCCCGCCAAGGGCAAGGCCCAGCCCACCCGCGCCCGCCCCGCCAAAAAGGTGGGCTGGGCCGTGGCTAAGCCCAAAAAGAACGCCCGGCCGAAGAAAAAGAAATAAGAAACGAGCCTCAGACGCTTGTGTCTGAGGCTCGTTTTTTAGGGAAGCACCACCCGTTCCAGCCGGGGGCCGAGGCGGGAGAGCAGCTCGTTGGTGATGGTACCCGCCGCCTGGGCGGCCTCCTCGGCGGTAAGGACGGCGTCCCCGTCCCGGCCAATGAGAGTGGCGGTATCGCCGGGGGCGACGCCTTCCATATCCGTCACGTCCACCAGAAGTTGATCCATACAGATAAGTCCCACTATGGGGGCCGTTCGGCCGTGGAGGAGCACCCGGCCCGCCCCGTTGGAGAGGGTACGGGGCCAGCCGTCGGCGTAGCCGATGGACAGGGTGGCCAGCACAGTGGGCCGATGGGCGGTGTAGGCCCCGTCGTAGCCCGCCGCCTCTCCGGCGGCCAGGGTGTGAAGCTGGGATACCCTGGCCCGCAGGGAGAGCACCGGGCGGAGGGGGAGGACCGCCGTGGTGGCGTCGCCGGGGGCGCTGAGGACGCCGTACAGGGCGATGCCGGGGCGGGCGTAGCCGCAGGGGAGGCCGGGGTAGTTGAGCAGGCCGTAGCTGCCCTGGAAGTGGACGGTTCCGGGGGCGTGTCCGGCGGAGCGCAGGCCATCCACCGCTGCCCGAAAGCGCCGGAGTTGCTCCCGGGTACGGGCTTGGCTGGCCGCGTCCAGCCGCTCCGTGTCGGCCAGGTGGGTGAATACGCCGGTCACCCGCAGATGGGAACAGCTGTAAGGGGCGGTCAGGCTCTGGGTGTCGTCCCAGGGGATGCCCAGACGGTGGAGGCCGGTGTCCACCTTGAGGTGGACGGCCAGCCGCCGGCCGCATGCGTCCAGCGCCCGGGCGTGTTCGGTGCTCACCACCGTCTGGGTCAGGCGGTACCGGGCCAGCAGGGGGGCCAGCTCCGGCCCGGAATAGCCAAGCACCAGGATCGTCCCCCGGACGCCGCCCCGCCGCAGGCGGACACCCTCGGCGGCGGTGGCCACGGCAAAGGCGTCCGCGCCCGCCCCGACGCACAGCCGGGCGATCTCCAAGTCCCCGTGCCCGTAGGCGTTGGCCTTGATTACCGGCATAAGGCTGGCCCCCGCCGGCAGAAGGGAGCCCAGGGCGGCCAGATTGTGCCGCAGGGCGGCGGCGGGGTGGTGGGCCTCACCGGCCTGCTGGTGGACAACTGTCTTGTACAC
>NZ_CAXSQB010000011.1:0-14578 GCF_964239415.1 Clostridium sp. ATCC BAA-442
GGACGGAACCATTCCGTCCGGCCCTTTTGCTCTGCAAGAGCATAGCAAACTTGCCCATGCGCCGCTTGCAGCGGCACGGCCATAAGATGACAGCGCGTGGGCCGGTACGGCCCACATGCGCGAACACTTCATGCGCCTAAGCCTTTGCATAGTTTCGCGGCGCGTCCTGTACGCATGGAGGTTCATGCAAATGATGCGGCTGCCCGCTCAGGCCAGCAAAAGCTGAATACCCAGGTCGGCAATATAGCCCTGCCATTCGGCTGAGAGCTCGTCATCCGTAACGATGATGTCAAAATCGGAGAGGTAGGCGAAAGTCGTGGGACAGATTTTGCTGAACTTGGAGGAGTCCAGCAGCAGGATCTTGGTCTGGCTGCTCTCCATCAGGGCGCTCTTGGCGTTCATCTCATGGGGAGCCACACAGGTGACGTTCAGCTTGCCACTGATGCCGGCGGTGGAGAGGAAGGCCTTGTTTACACAGGTGCGGTTAATAAGGCTGATACCCTCTGGACTATAAAACATCCGGGTGTTGGGATAGAGGTAGCCGCCCGCGCAGATCACGTCGTAGTTCGGATGCGTGGTCAACTGGGCCAGGGTGTTCATGCAGTAGGTGAGCACGGTCAGGTGGACGCCGCTGGGCAGATTTTGTGTGAGGTAGGAGCAGGTGGAGCCGGTATCAATGGCAATGACATCGTTGGGTTCAATGAGGGAGGCGGCTTTTTTGCCGATGCGGGCCTTCCGGTCTCCAAAGTGGAGAACCTCGTAATCCAGATTGTACTCGGGAAGGGTACTGTGGGGGTTCTGGGCGGCGCGATGAATGGCCACGCCGTTGATCAGCTTTACCGTCCCCTGCTGCTCGAGCTGCTTCAGATCCCGGCGGATTGTAATTTCAGATACCCCCAGCTCCACCGCCAGTTCGCGAATCGATACGCCCGTCTTGGCGATCAAAAGCTGGGAGATTTTATCAATACGTGTCATCTTTTTGAGACTCATATGGTGCAATCCTCCCATACTTAATTAAATACTAGGGAGAGAATATCATAAAACCGGATCTCTGGCAAGAATAAAGCAAAAATTAGTTGGATATTCTGTACATTTTTTGTAAAGCCAAATTTTAAAAAATGATAATTCAACGCCTTTTATCTCTTTCAGAGAAGATTATTGATAATATACTATCAAATAAAGAGATTATATGAAATTAAAGCTTAAAAAACAGACCAAAAACTGCAATTTTGAACCTTTATTGACAAGAAAAATGATATAGAATACAATGGAGACAATAAAAAGCAAAATAAATGAAAGGAGCTGCGCCATGGAACTGCGATTGGAGCATCTGGTCAAGGATTTTTCCGGAACCAAGGCGGTGAATGATGTCAGCATTACGATTCAGGACGGCAAGCTGACCGGATTGCTGGGCCCCAGCGGCTGCGGAAAGTCCACGACACTCTACCTCATCTCAGGGCTGGAGTCGCCTACTTCCGGAAGGATTTTCTTTGGAGACAGGGATGTGACGGCCCTGCCCCCAGAAAAGCGGGGCATTGGTCTGGTGTTTCAGAACTATGCCCTCTATCCCCATCTGACGGTGGAGCAAAACATCGCCTTCCCTCTGGTCAACCACAAGGAGGGGAAGGAGGAGATCCGCCGCCGTACCCTGGAGATGGCCAGACTGGTGCAGATCGAGGATCTCCTCAAGCGCAAGCCGGGCCAGCGCTCCGGCGGCCAGCAGCAGCGGGTGGCCATTGCACGGGCGCTGGTCAAGCGGCCTGATATCCTCTTGCTGGACGAACCCCTTTCCAATCTGGACGCCCGCCTGCGATTGGAGATGCGGGAAGAGATTCGCCGCATCCAGACTGAGACGGGCGTCACCACCGTGTTCGTCACCCATGATCAAGAGGAGGCCATGAGTATCACAGATGAGATCGTGCTGATGAGGACCGGCGTGGTGCAGCAGCAGTGTCCACCCCAACAGATGTATTTGAATCCCGCCAACCGCTTTGTGGCAGGCTTTCTGGGGAATCCCCCCATCAATTTCTTTCGGTTGGACGTGTGCGGCGGAACGGTGTGTCTGGCAGAGGACTACATGCTCCGGGTGCGCGGCGCGGCGGATGGGCCGGTCCTGGTGGGCATCCGGCCTGAGGCGTGGCGTCTGGGGCAGGGGCTTCGGACTGCGGCTGAGGCTGTGGAGATGCGGGGCAAGGATCTGCTGGTTACCTTCTCACTGGCAGGGGAGCGGGCCCGCGCCATTCTGGACATCACCGCCGGTGTGGCGGCAGGCGACGCCGTGGAGCTGACCCTGGAGCCTCGCCTGGTCTATATCTTTGACCCGGAGACCGGCGCACGGCTGGATGCGGAGGTGGCGGGATGAGGAGCCCCAAGCCGGCCCGCGCAGAAAATCCGCTGGGCAACACCCGGCGCAGCGCCAAGGCATATCTGTATCTGCTCCCTGCCTTTGCGGTTTTGGCGGTCTTTGTGGTCTACCCCATCCTCATGACGCTTCGGATGGGGTTTTACCAGAGTTACGTGTACCTTACCGACACCGGCACGGGATTCGGCCTCAATTCGTTCCGGTACGTGCTTCAGGATCCCGCTTTCGGGCTGGCCGTGCGCAACACCATGTTTATTGTTCTGGTGGGCGTACCTATCACGATTGTGCTCTCCCTGGGGGCAGCCCTGCTCATCAATTCCCTGCTTCGGACCAAGGGACTGTTTCAGACACTCTATTTTCTCCCTTATGTCACCTCCACCCTGGCCATCGGCCTGGTGTTCCGCTGGCTCTTCCACTCGGAATACGGCTACATCAACTTTTTTCTGGAGTTTTTGGGGCTGGAGCCACAGAAGTGGCTGTCCGATCCCAACCTGACCATTGTGGCGGTGACCATTTTTACCATCTGGAGCGGTATGGCGTTTAAGATTGTCCTGTTCCTGGCCGGATTGCAAAAGATCGACCAGCAGTACTACAAGGCCGCCCGGATCGACGGCACTCCAGCGCACCGGATATTCTTCCGCATCACCATGCCCCTGCTCTCCCCCACGTTTTGGATGGTCACCATCGTTTCGGTCATTCATGCCTTTAAGACCTACAACGAGGTCTATGCCATGTTCAGCCGGGAGAGCGCTGGGCCTGGAAACAGCGCCATCACTATGGTCTACTATATTTATGACATGTTTTTCAACCGGGGACAGGTTCACTACGCCTCGGCGGCGGCCATCATCTTTCTGGCCATCGTACTGGCCCTGACGGTGATTCAGAAGTGGGTCTCCAAGCGGTTTGTATACTATGTATAAGGGAGGGTCGGATATGAAACAGAACGTGGGCAAGGCGGTCAAGATCGCCGTTCTGACTGTTGGAGCCTTTGTCATGATCTTCCCGTTTTTGTGGATGCTCTTTACCTCCCTGAAAACACTGCCGGAGTCCATCTCCATCCCGCCAACCCTGTTCCCTGCGGTGCCCCAGTTTGAAAATTACACGGAGGCTCTTGCCGTCGCCCCCTTTGGCCTTTATTTGCGCAACTCCATTATTGTGGCGGGCGGCGGTACCCTCCTTACCCTGGTGCTTACCGTGCTGTCTGCCTACGGCTTTACCATTTACGAATTTCGGGGCAAAAAGCTGCTGTTTCTGCTTTGCCTGTCCACCATGATGATCCCCGCAGAGCTGCTCATCATCCAGAACTTCATCACGATCTCCAAGCTGGGCTGGATGGACACCTTTCAGGGCATTATTCTGCCAACGGTGGCCAGCGGTTTCTATATCTATATGATGCGGGAGTATTTTATGCAGATCCCCTCCATCCTCTACAAAGCGGCCAAGGTGGACGGCTGCAGCGACTGGCGCTACCTCTGGAAAGTCATGATCCCCATGAACAAGAATGCCATTGCCACCATTGGAATTCTGGCCTTTATCAGCCAATGGAATTCCTTTGTCTGGCCCCTTATGGTCACCAAGAGCGATGCCCACCGGGTTATGCCCATCGGTCTGCTCCACTTCCGGGATGCGGTGAGCTCCCAGGTGAATCTGCAGATGGCCGGCGCTACGATCGTCATTGTACCCATGCTGATTTTCTTCCTGGTCTTCCGAAAGCAGATCATCGCCGGCGTGGCGCGGGGCGGCATCAAGGGTTAAGATCCTGCCCGGCCTGCCGGGCTTTGAATAACACAATGAAAGCATATGGCACGAAAGAAAAGAAGGAGGAATTTTCGATGAAACGGAAGCTCATCAGCGTAAGCCTTGCCCTTGCCCTGGGCCTTTCCCTGGCGGCCTGCGGCAGCAAACCGGCCCCCAGCGGGGCCGAAACCCCCGCCGGGGAACTGGGTACCCTTTCCGGCCCTGTGGAACTCCAGTTCTGGCACTCCATCTCCAATCAGAACCACCTGAAGGTTCTGGAGGGGCTGGTGGAGGAGTTCAATGAAACGATAGGAGCCGAGAAGGGTATTACCGTGGTCCCAACCTTTAACGGCAGCAGCAGTGAGCTCTATTCCAGCGTGGTGGGCGCGATCAAGGCGGGCAGCGCCCCTGATGTGACCCTGGCCCTGCGCCCCTATGTGGCTGACTACCTCCAGACCGACTATGTGGTTAACCTGGAGCCCTATATTACAGATCCCAATGTGGGCATGACCGACTACGAGGACATCTTTGAAGGGCTGCGGGAGGCGAACTCCAGCTATGCCAAGGAGGGTATCTATTCCCTGCCGATCCACTCCTACTCCGAGGTGCTCTATTACAACAAGACGTTTTTTGCCGAGCACGGACTCAGTGTTCCCACCACCTGGGATGAGCTGGTGGAAACCTGCCGCGCCATCCGAGACATTACCGGCGCGCCCGCCTTTGGCTGGGACAACCTGGCAGGCAGCTTTATGACCCTGCTGCTCCAAAACGGCGGCCGCTACACCGACCAGAACGGCAATCTGTACTTTGCCACCGAGGACAGCGACATTACCCTGAAGGTGCTTCAGATGTGGCAGGATAACGTGAATGAGGGTATCTGGCGTACTGCGGGGGAGGATCAGTTCTTCTCCGGGCCCTTTGCCAATGAGATGATCCCCATGTATATCGGCGACAGCGTGGAGGCCAGCTATATCCCAGACAAAAATCCCGAGCTGGACTGGGGAACCGCCCCTGTTCCTCAGGTGAGCGAGGATACCGCCGCCAACCTGTCCGCCGGCCATGTCATTATCGCCTTGAATCAGGACGGGAATCAGGACAGAATGTATGCGGCCTATGAATTTATCAAGTTTATGACCTCCCATGACGCCAACCTGGCGGTAGCTGCCGGAAACACCGGCTATCTGCCCATACGCCAGTCCGTGGCGGAGGACCCGGCCTATGAGGCCTATGTGGCCGACGGCCACGAGTACATGCGGGCCGGTGTAGAGCAGAGTGACCGTTATTTCTATGAGCCCGTGTTTACCAATGCTACCACCACCTCCAGCGCCGTCAACAGCGCCGTCAAGACCATGATGCAGGAGGTGGCCGACAACGGCATGGAGCCGGAGCTGGCCCTGGCCAACCTGAAGCAGACCGTCGGCGCCAACTGAAGCGGACTTGGGCAGGGCGGAGACGGAGCATCCGCCTCCGCCCTGCCGCGGCCCCGTGTCCCGGCCCGGGCGCGCAGAAAGGAAACCTGACATGATACCAATTTTTTACCATGACATCGTAACTCCCAGCGGACACCCGGGGGACGAGGTCATATCCGCCCTCCAGAAATTTATTCGCCGGGGGGAGACGGAGCTGGCGGTGCGGGCTGCCTATGAGCTCTACCTGACCGGGGAGGAGCTGACCGCCTACCTGTGGAGACGGTTGTTGGTGATCAGTGCCGAGGACGTGGGCCTGGGGGAGCCCATGGCCCCAGTGGTGGTGGATGCCCTTCACCGAAGCAGCCGGGAGCTCTCCCGGGACAGCTCCGATTATCAACTGCTCTTCGTCCACGCGGTGCGCTATCTGTGCGCCTGCCGGAAGGAGCGGGGCTCCAGCGTGCTTGCCAGTGTGGTTAAGCGGCGCATACGGCGGGGAGACCCCTTTCCCCTGCCTGATTATGTGTATGACATGCACACGCTGACCGGCCAGGAGCGGGGGCGGAACATCGACCACTTCCTGGCCGAGGCCGCCTGTGTCCGGCCGGGGGTCCGGGCTACGGCGGAGGAGCTGGAGGAGACCGAGCGCTGGGAGCGGGAGCTCGTTGCGCTGATGAAAGAGGAAGAGGCCCAACAGGACCGTACTTAAGAAAGGAAGGACCCCATGACAAATCGCACCCTAGTGGTCTCCATTGATGCGCTGATCACAGCGGATATCCCCGTGCTGAAGCAGCTTCCCAACCTGGGGCGCGTGATGGAGCATGCCTCCTGGATTACGGATATCGAATGTATCTATCCCACCTTAACCTATCCCTGCCATGCCACCATCGCCACCGGCTGCTGGCCGGACCGGACTGGCATCAACAATAATGAGATTCCAGATTTTTTTGCAAAGGGACGGATGGACTGGTATTGGTGGCGGGAGGCCATTCAGGTGCCTACCGTGGTGGATTTTGCAAGACAGGCGGGGCTGACTGCCTCTACCGTCACCTGGCCCGTCATGTGCGCCTCAGGAGCGGAGTACAATATTGGCGAGATCTGGGCCCCGCAGGAGGAGGATGACCCGACACCGTGGTTTACCAGGGCCAACAGCCCTGCGGTGGAGGAGATTTTTGAGGCCAATAAGCACATGCTCCGCTGGATGAAGACGCCACAGATGGACGAGTTCGCCGCCAAGTGCGCCGCCGACATCATCCGGGCCCACCGCCCCGACCTGATGCTGCTCCACCTGTCCTACGTTGACCACCAGCGCCACCGCCTGGGCGTGCACGGAGATCTGGAGCACGCCTTCCGCTTTATTGACGGACAGATGGGGCTTGTGCTGGATGCGCTGGAGGAGACCGGCGGCGTGGAGAACACAAATATTGTGCTGCTGGGCGACCACGGTCAGCTCTACTGCGACGAGATGTTCCATCTGAACGCCCTGTTCCACCGGCTGGGCTGGCTCCAGACCGCGGAGGACGGTTCCCTGGCAGACTATCAGGTCTATGCCGCCAACTGTTCGCTCAGCGCACACATCTATCTCCGGCCGGAGGTGGACCGGGAAATGGTGTATTGCGTCCTGCTGGAGCAACAGAAGAAGTACCCCAAATACCTGGAGCGGATCTTTACCAAAGAGGAGGCCGCGCAGATGCACCTGACCGGCGATTTTGACTTTGTCATTGAAGCCGGCGACCGGGTGTGCTTTGGAAGGGCCCTGGATGGGGAGCAGCTTATCACCAGTGTCAACGACATAAAGGAATATAAGCCATCGGTCTCCACCCACGGCCACCTGCCCTGGAAGGGGGACAAGCCCCCCTTCATCGTTGCCGGGCCCAATGCTGTATCCGGCAGGATAATCCACGGCGGGAGGCTCATTGACCACGCGCCCACCATCCTCCGTCTGCTGGGGCTGGAACCCATAGGAATGGACGGGCATCCGGTGGATGCCCTGGTGCGGCCCTGATGGGAAGAGGGTTACAGGCTGCCCCGGGGCTTGTCTGTTTTGATCTGGACGGCACGCTCTACCACGACGACCGTATCTACCTGCGAATGATCGACTACTACTTTGCCGGTACTCCATGGGAGAAGGAGATCGGGTCTGTAAAGGCGGAGATGAGCCGGGTGCTGGCGGGAGGCAATCCGGCCTTCCGCTGCGGCCGGTTTGCCCCCAAGGAATGGGGGGTGTGTCCTGGCCCGGCCGCCGCGCTGCTGGCTGTGCCCACCGAGGCCGCACTCCTGCGTCCGGACCCCTCGCCCTGGCTGGACCGGAGATGCTGGTCCTATATCTCCGACGGCTGGAGCCTGGCCATGTACCTGGCCCGGCGTATCGGCTGGGACGGTGAGGCGTTCTGGGAGCGGTTCCAGTTGGCCCGGCGGGATCTGCTGACCGACGGGGTGGGCCCCCAACCGGATCCGGTGCTGGCCGGGCGGCTTCTCCGCCTGCGGGACCGCGGCATCCGGCTTGTGCTGTGCTCAAATTCCAGGCGGGAGGGAGGAGAGGCGCTTCTGGCCCGGCTGGGGCTGCTGGGGTGCTTTGACGAGCAGATTTTTGACGCGGAGAAGCCCCACGCCACTCCGAAACGTATGGAAGGGTGGAGTGCCCGCTGGGGGATACCATCTGACGCGATGCTGTTTGTGGGGGACCAGGGATACGGCGACCTGTACGCCGGCCTGCGGGCCGGAGCGCGCACCCTGCGGGTTTCTCCATACCCAGCGGATGATGAGGGCCTTTGGGATGCCTGCATCCGCACGCAGGAGGAGCTGAAGGAGCTGCTGGCCGCCTGGTGCTGAAGCCGGGCAGTCCAGCCCGGCGGGAGGACATTCTGCATACAGGCCGGACGGAGGAGAGCCCCCGCCCGGCCTGCTGTTTTTCCCGCGGATTTTCCGGCTGACAAGTGGGACGGAATGTGATATAGTGTTGTAACCCAAACGAGAACAGGAAAGGAGAGCGCGGCCATGAAAAAGAAGGTGGTGGGCTACCTGGCGCTGATCCTGGCCATCACGGCGGTGGTACTGCTCCTGATTGCCCTGCGCGGGGCGTAAACGGCACGGTATTTGTCCATACTAAGCGCGAAAATATAGAGAAGTGCGAGGTTACAATGGTTTGATGTATGAAAAAAAGACGCTCCCCAACGGGGTGCGTATCCTGACGGAGCATGTGCCGGGGGTGCGCTCGGTTTCCCTGGGCATCTGGGTGGGGACCGGCTCCCGCCATGAGAGCGCGGGGGAGAACGGGGCGGCCCATTTCATCGAGCACATGCTCTTCAAGGGAACCCGGAGCCGCACCGCCGCCCAGTTGGCGGAGGAGATGGACGCCGTGGGCGGCCAGATCAACGCCTTCACCACCAAGGAGTGCACCTGCTTCTATGCCCGGGTGCTGGACACCCACCTGGCCCGGGCGGCGGACATCCTGTGCGACATGTTCTTCCACTCCCGGTTCGACGACGCCGACGTGGAGACCGAGCGGGGGGTGATCCTGGAGGAGATCGGCATGTACGAGGACAACCCGGAGGATCTCTGCGCTGAGCGGCTGGCCGGGGCGGTATTCAAGGGCTCCCCCCTGGCCCGGCCCATCCTGGGACGAAAGGCCACCCTGGACAAGATGGACGGGGCGTGGCTGCGGGCGTACCAGCGCGCCCACTACCGGCCCGACCGCATCGTGGTGGCCCTGGCGGGCAGCTTTACCGACGCCGACGCCGCGGAACTGGCCGGGCGCTTTGCCGGCCTGGAGGCGCGGCCCCACACCGCTGCGAGGGCCGCCGCCTATGTGCCCGGGGTGGTGGTGAAGAAGAAGGCCATCGAGCAGAACCACCTGACCCTGGCTTTCCCCGGCCTGTCCTTCGCCGACCCCCGGCGGTTCCAGCTCCAGCTCCTGTCCTCCATCCTGGGGGGCGGCATGTCCTCCCGCCTGTTCCAGCAGGTGCGGGAGCAGAAGGGGCTTTGCTACTCCATCTACTCCTACGGCACCTGCCATGACGATACCGGCTACTTCGGCGTCTATACCGCCCTGGGGCGGGAGACCGAGGGACAGGCGCTGGACACCATTTTGGCCGTGATCCGGGAGCTGACCGAGCACGGCGTCACCCAGGCCGAGCTCGACCGGGCCCGGGAGCAGTCCAAGGCCAACGTGCTCATGGGGCTGGAGTCCACCCAGTCCCACATGAGCAGCTTGGGCCGGGGCGAGCTGCTCCAGGGCGAGGTGCTGGACGAGGACGCCATCATCGCTGCCTACGACGCGGTGACGCGGGCGGACGTGCAGGCCCTGGCCGGAGAGCTGTTCCGGTTTGAAAACGCCTCCCTCTCCGCCGTGGGGCGGGTGGGGAGCGCCGACGCCTATCGGGCGCTGCTGCACTGAAATCAAGCTCAAAACGGAGGACGGCCTTTTGCCGTCCTCCGTTTTTGCACGCCTTGGGAAGAGAAAGGGCGGATTTAAATTGAAGTTTCCACAAAACCGTGATAGGATGTGGAAAACAGGAGGGAAAACCAACGGGGGTTCACGGGAGGAGGATGGCGATATGGAGAAGAGGAGATGGAGAACACGGCTGATCGTTGTGGCGGTTCTGGCGGTCCTGGTGCTGGTGTTCGGCCCCAAGAAGCTGGGCTGGCTGGTTCCGGGGCCGGATGAGGCGGTAACGGGCTATGTCATGTATGAACTCTTTTCCGGCAGCGGGGCCCATGACCCCGCCGGGGAGGGGCTGGAGGAGCTGCGCACCGTTCTGGACGATACCTGGGTGCTCTGGTGGGGCGTCTCCAACGTGATCCCCATGGAGGATGCGGAGGACAACCCCTTCCGGCTGGAGATTTACACGGAGGAGCGGATCCCTGCGGCCAGCTTCGAGTTGGGTTCCGACGGGCTGCTGTATGCGGAAAAGCTGCGCTTCCGCCCGCTGAACGCCGACCTGCGGGCGGCGCTGGAGCCGTTGGCGGAGCAATCGGAACAGGAACACAAAAATGGAGGAGGCGGGTGAACCGTCTCCTCCGTTTGCAATCGTTTTATCCAATCTTTGGATAGCCTACGGATTCATCCAGACGGTATTGGAGCGCCGACCAGGTGATGTCCACCGTCTCGTCCGGGTTGTGATTGAGTTTCAGCAGGTGCGGGAGCAGAAGGGGCTTTGCTACTCCATCTACTCCTACGGCACCTGCCATGACAATACCGGCTACTTCGGCGTCTACACCGCCCTGGGGCGGGAGACCGAGGGACAGGCGCTGGACACCATTTTGGCCGTGATCCGGGAGCCGACCGAGCACGGCGTCACCCAGGCCGAGTTGGACCGGGCCCGGGAGCAGTCCAAGGCCAACGTGCTCATGGGGCTGGAGTCCACCCAGTCCCACATGAGCAGCCTGGGCCGGGGCGAGGTGCTGGACGAGGACGCCATCATCGCCGCCCGCCCCGCGCTTTGGGGCGGGCAGCTTTTCTGTTCCCACCCTGCCTTCCCCTGGGGGAAGGTGCCCCGGAGGGGCGGATGAGGGGAGAACTGGCAATCTTAAACCAAACTTAAGGGAAATGTAAGGAAGTTTTTGTGCGGTTATACTACGATGGCAATGCGGGAGAGGAGGTTCCTGAGATTCCCCTCAGACGGCTTCTTATCGGACTTGCAGAGAATATGCGTGGTTTTCCTTGTAACACAAAACAAAAAGAGGCCTCAGCCTGCGCGTAGAGGGAGGATTTAGCCGGCAAACGTCAACCGAGGCATTCAATGAAAGAAGGGAAAAATATGAAATTAATCAAAAGAATTACTGCATATCTATTGACCTTTAGCATTTTATTGAGCATCGGTTCGTCTGTAGTGGCTGCCGCAGTGGCGCCTGTCGAGCAGGAATATCCAGCGCATGAAGACCCGTCACAGGAAATGTTAACTGATCTGGAGCAAAAGGGGGTACAAATTAATCACGTTAAAGATTCGAGCCTAATAACAAATATCAAGAACCCCAGCAACGGAACGCTTTCATTTACGATTAAAGTTCCGGCAAACCAGACACTCTACTATAAGGTTGAATTAATTCCAAGCAAACGTGCCGGCTCTATCGAGACCCCCAAAAACGCCTCATATCGTAACAACTCCAATAAAACGATTACAAAAACGATTACAATTGATGTGAAGCATTTTTCCCCTAAATATGTAATAACTGCAAACTATACAACTGGAAACTCTAGGATTAAAACAGTTTATGAGGATAGTGATAATGCGACCAGTACACTGGTAACAGCAATTACCTCTAAGGCATTTGTCTGGACACAATCAGAATTGGACAAATACAATACTGCACAAACAATTGGATGGTGGGTAACTTTTGGGACAGTAACTGCTATTTCAATATCTCTTGTTCCGCTACTCGGCGTTGAAGGGGTGGGGGCCGGGATTGCTTTGTCGGTTGGATGGGGGTATATTTCTTCTGGCGGCGTGCCATCGACAGAATCACCAAGTGAGTACAAACTTGACATAACACCTAGGCTGAATATGAAATATCAAGTGACGTATAAGCCTTCCAATAATGGAATAGAGAGAAAAATAAAAATTACATCGCCTACAGGAAGAGTTTCAACTTATGACCTAGGGGCTTATTCGAGGGACATAACAATTCGTATTCCCACATAGGAGCATAGTGATATGAGAAGGCAAAAGGTATTATTTCTGCTGGCAATAGCCTGCTATGTGGGTGCGGCGGCGTTCGGAACCGCAAGACTCGCCCTCCCACTCCGGACTCAGCCGGAGCTGTTGGGGACGGCATGGAGGTACTTCCTGAGCTGCATGGCACTTGCCGCAGCCGGAGGGCTCCTGATGACCCTGTCCCGGAAAAAATAATTTCTCGCATGGCAAGGGCCTGTGAACGAAATCCGTTCACAGGCCCTTGTCACAGTCTCTGCTTTCTCAACAGCCGGATATCCTCCCCATAGAAGGGGAGCACGCGGTACTCCCCCTCCAGGCGGGAGGCGATTTGGGGGGTGTAGCGGGCGCGCACCTGATCCATGGTCAGGTTGGAGGAGATCACCGTCCGCTTGTCCGCCGTCAGACGGGTATTGATGAGGGTGTAGAGGGCGGACTGGACGAAGGGGGTGGAAAGCTCGCTGCCCAGATCGTCCAGAATCAGCAGGTCGCAGCCCAGGTAGCGGCGGGTCTCGTCTTTGGCCTCCCCGGCCTCCAGCTTGTCCCGGGCGAACTTCTGCTCCTCGAAGCGGGTGAAGATGTTCACCGCCGTGTCGTACACCACGGAGAAGCCGCTCTCCGACACGGTGCGGGCGATGCAGGCCGAGAGGAAGGTCTTGCCCAGCCCTGGCGCGCCGGTGAGAAACAGGTTGCGGAAGTAGAACCGGCCGAACTTCCGGGCATAGCTGGAGCACACGTCGAAGATAAACTCCATGTTCTCCCGGGGGGAGAGGGACTCCCCCGGCCAGGGCAGGGGGGAGTAGTAGTCCAGGGAGAAGGAGTCAAAGGACTGCTCCCCCAGATCCAGCAGCTTGGACAGCTCCCTGATCTGCTCCTCGGTGCACAGCGCCTTAAGGCAGGCGCACATATTGGCCCCCACCCAGCCGGTGTCGCTGCACTTGGGGCAGGCGGGCTTGTCGTCCAGGGCGTCGGCGGGATAGCCGTGCTCGGTCAGCAGCGCCGCCTTCTCCGCCTGGAGGCTCAGGTTTTTATCCCGGATCACCCCGATGGCGGGCACCGGATCGCTGCCGTCCCGCAGGGAGGCGGCGATGATCTGGGTGATGGTGCGCCGCAGCTCCCGGTCGATGGCCGCCACCCGGGGCAGCTTGGCGTAAATCTCGGAGCGCAGGCGCTCCTGCGCCTCCTCCCGGGCCTTCCGCTGGGCCTCCAGCCGGGCGGTGGCCCGGCGCAGGACGCTCTGCTCGTATCCCATGGCTTACTCTCCCTCCGTCTCCTGCTGGCGGCGCAGGAACTCCCGCATCCGCTCCAAGTCCTCCCGCACCCGCTGGTCGGCCTCGCCGGGGGCGGCGGGGCGGCCCTGCATGGCGGGCTGGGCCGCCGGGCGGCGCTGCCGGTCGCCCGCCTCCACCTCCGCCAGGGTGTGCAGGTTCTTCCGGTGCCAGCCGCACAGAATGCCGTTCATGTAGTCCCAGTCCATCTTCTGCTTCTTGTAGACCGTCTTTTCGTAGGCCAGGCGGAGCACCTCGTCGGCAAAGCCCATGTCCGTCCAGGCCGCCACTTTCTTCCGCTCCTTCTCCACCAGGGGGCGGGGCGGCTGATCCAGCAGGCGGAGAATCTCCCCCTCCCGGCTGCGGTAGAGGGCCTGCTTCTTGAGGTGGGCCTCGGCGGCCTGGGCCGTGTCCACCCCCAGCCGCCGCCACACGAAGCCCTCCTTCTGAATCTGGCTCATGCGGGGCTTGCGGCCGGGGCCGTACTTCCGCTGAAACTCCTCCACGCACCAGCTCACCAGCAGGCAGATCACCTCCGCCGGCAGGGCCAGGTAGTCGTAGAGGGTGTACAGGCTCTTCAAGTCCGACGTGGACAGGATCTTGCCCAGACGCCGCTGCACCTCGTTCACCAGGCCGGGGAAGGAGGAGGCGCCGTCCTCCAGCTCCCGCGTGATGTCGGCGGCGGTGTACTCCGGCGGGCCCTCCGGCTCCATCCGGGCGGGGGCCTCCGGCGCGGCCGTGCCGTCCGCCAGGCCCAGCCCGACCAGGGCGGACAGGGCCGCCTCCAGCCGGGGCACGTCCCACTTCAGCGCCCGGCGGGCCGCCTCCGGCTCCAGCCGTCCGCCCCGGCGCAGCAACCACAGGTACAGCAGCGCTGCGTCCCCGTTTCCCGCGCCCATCAGCCGGTCGGCCGCCCGGGCCGTCATGGATAAAATGTCACCGGGCAGCAGCAGCTCGGCCATGTGAATCCCCCGTTCCTCTCTGGTTTCCCGCCTATTATAGCACAAAACTACGCGCGGTGTATACTGTGGATATCGGCCCCCTGCGTGGCGTGCGGCGTAGGGGCAAGCGGGGCCGCGGCCATATGGGAAGGGAGAAACTGCAGGCTTGTAGGGGCGGGTGCCCCCACCCGCCCGCCGGGGGGGGGGGGGGGCG
>NZ_CAXSQB010000011.1:14588-15500 GCF_964239415.1 Clostridium sp. ATCC BAA-442
GGCCACAAGGGCCGCCCCTACACAGAAGCGCGGAGCGCCCGGGAGCAGGGAAACAGCGAGACCCGCAGGCGAAAAAGCAGTTGCGCCGCAGGCGCAAGGTGTTTTTTGCGGAGGGACGAGCAGTTGCCCGTCGCGGAGGGCGCGCAGCGTGACAACACAGAAGCGCGGAGCCGTCGTGAGCCGCGGCACAGTGAGCCGCGCAGGCCGGAAAACAGGCCGGCCGAAGCCCGGCGGCATTTCCGGCGGAGCGGGGAATAGTGACCGCGTCGCGAACAGGCAGAGCGTGACAGAAAGCGCGGAGCCGTCGTGAGCAGCGGCACAGGTTGCCGTCCGGGCGGGAAAATGAAAATTCATGAAGATTTCATTTCTCATCCGGGCGGAACTATGGTATAATAGCCGCAAAGCGGCTATTACACTTGCATTTCAGCCGTTTTTCCCGCCCCTTGCGGGGCAACCGAAAAACAGAGCGCATTATACCATTCCCCTGATGCTTCCTGGTATAATGTCCGAATCCTAAATCACTATGGTCAGGAGGGGTTTCCATGAAAAACCGTGTCACCGTCACCATCGCCGGACAGGAGTATACGCTGGTGGGCACCGAGGAGGCGAGCTACACCGAGAAGGTGGCCGCCCACGTGGACGCCAAGGTGGAGGAGGTTTTGAGCGGAGCCCATGTGTCCCTGGTGGATGGGGCCATCCTGGCGGCGGTCAACATTGCCGACGAGTACTTCAAGGAGGTGGAGGCCGCGGAGAACCTGCGCCGCCAGCTCAAGGAGTACCTGGAGGAGGCCACCAAGATGAAGCTGGAGCTGTCCGAGGCCAAGCGGGAGATCTTCAAGCTGCAGAACAAGAAGTAAGAGAGCGGAGCGGGGGGGGGGGGGCGCCCCGCCAGGGCGGAGGAACCGGCGTTGA
>NZ_CAXSQB010000011.1:15510-18152 GCF_964239415.1 Clostridium sp. ATCC BAA-442
CCCCCCCCCCCCCCCCGCCAGGGAGGATTCCGTCTATGCTGGAATTGCTCGCCCCCGCCGGGTCCATGGAGGCCGTGGCGGCGGCTGTTCAGAACGGCGCCGACGCCGTCTATCTGGGATACGGGGACTTTAACGCCCGCCGCAACGCGAAAAATTTCTCGGAGGAGGAGTTTGCGGCGGCGGTTTCTTATTGCCACCTGCGGGGGGCGAAGGTCTACCTGACCCTCAACACCCTGCTCACCGACCGGGAGCTGCCGAGGGCGGCGGAGGTGGCCGCCCAGGCCAGCGCCATCGGCGCCGACGCGGTGCTCATTCAGGATCTGGGCGTGCTGCGGATGCTCCGCCAGACCGCCCCCGATCTGCCCGTCCACGCCTCCACCCAGATGACCCTCCACAATCTGGACGGGGTGAAGATGGCCGCCGATCTGGGTCTCACCCGGGCGGTGCTCTCCCGGGAGCTGAGCCGGGATCAGATTGAATACATCTGCCAGCGCGCCCCCATCGAAATCGAGGTCTTCGCCCACGGGGCCCTGTGTATGTGCTACTCGGGGCAGTGCTTCCTCTCCTCCGTCATCGGCGGGCGCAGCGGAAACCGGGGCCTGTGCGCCCAGCCCTGCCGCCTCAAGTACGGATGGATGGACAAGGCCGACGCCTACCCCCTCTCCCTCAAGGATCTGTCCCTGGCGGGGCACCTGCGGGAGCTGCGCAGGATGGGGGTGGCCTGCGTCAAGCTGGAGGGCCGCATGAAGCGGCCGGAGTACGTGGCCGTGGTCACCGGCATCTACGCCCGGGCCATCAAGGAGGACCGGGAGCCGACGGAGGAGGAGCTGGAGCAGCTCCGGGCCGCCTTCTCCCGCCAGGGCTTCACCCAGGGCTACTACCTGGATCAGCAGGGGCCGGACATGTTCGGCGTGCGAGAGGAGACCAGGGAGCCGAAGGAGCTCTTCGCCGCCGCCCGTAATACCTACCAGAGCGGGGAGGCCCAGCGGGTGCCCGTCACCTTCTACGCCATGCTCCGCCCCGGCGAGCCCGCCCGCGTGGGGGTGGAGGATCCGGACGGCCGGGTGGCGACGGTGGAGGGCCCGGTGCCCGAGGCCGCCCGCACCCGCCCCCTGACGGCGGAGGCGGTCACCACCCAGCTCTCCCGCACCGGCGGCACCCCCTACCGCTGCGGGCAGGTGCGCGCCCTGGTGGAGGAGAACCTGTCCCTCCCCCTGGCCGCCCTCAACGCCCTGCGGCGGGAGGCCCTGGAGAAGCTCTCCGTCCAGAGGCAGGAGCCGCCCCGCCGCCGCACCGGGGAATACCACGCCGGCGCCCGCTATGAGAACCGGCGGGAGGAGCCGGTGCTGACCATCTCTGTGCGGAGGGCGGAACAGCTCACCGACGAGCTGCTCCGCCTCAGGCCCGCCCTGGTGTACGTCCCGCTGGACGAGCTGGCCGCCCACCTGGAGAAGGCCGCCGGCACGGAGCACACCTCCATCGGGGTGAGCCTGCCCCGGGTGGCCTGGGACCGGGAGTACCCCGGCCTGCGGGAAAAGCTGGAGCAGGTGCGCGCTTTGGGGGTAAAAGACGCCCTGCTGGGCAACCTTGGTATGTTCCCCATCGCCCGGGAGCTGGGCTTCACCCTGCGGGGGGACTTCGGCCTGGAGATCTACAACGCCCAGGCCCTCAAGGAGTACAAGCGGCTGGGCCTCCAGTCGGCCACCCTCTCCTTTGAGCTGAAGCTGGCCCAGATCCGCGACCTCTCCAAATGCCTGGACACCGAGCTGATCACCTACGGCCGCCTGCCCCTGATGCTGATGGAGAACTGCATCATCAAAAACCGCACCGGCTCCTGCGGCTGCCAGAACACCAACATCCTCACTGACCGGAAGGGCGCCCGCTTCCCGGTGGTGAGCGCCCCCGGCTGCCGCAACGAGCTGCTCAACTCCCAGAAGCTCTTCCTGGCGGACAAGGCCGCCGACTACCGCCGCATCGGCCTGTGGGCCCAGCGGCTGCTCTTTACCACCGAAAATCCACGGGAGTGCGTGCAGGTGGCCCAGCGCTATCTGGAGCAGGGGAGCTGGGCTCCCAACGAGTACACCCGCGGGCTATACTATCGAGATGTGGAGTGAACCCCATGAAGCTGAAGATCAAGGCCGTATCGGACAAGATCGGCAAGGACATCCCCTGCCCCTTCTACGCCACCGCCGGCGCGGCGGCCATGGACCTGTGCGCCTGCGTGGACGCGCCGGTGGAGGTGGCCCCCCGCGCCCTGGTGAGCATCCCCACCGGCATCGCCATCGCCCTGCCCTCGGCGGAGTATGTGGCCCTGGTGTTCGCCCGCTCCGGCCTGGGCATCAAGCACGGAATTGCCCTCTCCAACGGGGTGGGCGTCATTGACAGCGACTACCGGGGGGAGATCCGGGTGGGGCTGACCAACCTGTCCGACACCCCCTACACCGTCCGGCCCGGCGACCGCATCGCCCAGCTGGCCGTCATGCCCGTGGTGCAGGCCGAGCTGGAGCGGGTGGACAGCCTGGACGAAACCGGGCGGGGGACCGGCGGCTTCGGCTCCACCGGAAAGTAAGGGCAGACGCAGCAGACCGGTGCGGGCCGCCGGGACGTGTAGGGGCGGGGCTCGTCCCCGCCCGCGGGGGGGG
>NZ_CAXSQB010000011.1:18162-59309 GCF_964239415.1 Clostridium sp. ATCC BAA-442
CCACAAGGGCCGCCCCTACAGGGCAGACACAGCGAACCGATGCAGGCCGCCGGGATGTGTAGGGGCGGGCGCCCACACCCGCCCGCGAAAGATCATGGAACCGGGCGGAGCGCCGCGGCTGCCGCGCCCCTCCGGCCAATTAGGAAAGGAACAGAAGTATGGAGATCATCCTGGCCTCCCAGTCGCCCCGGCGGCGGGAGCTTTTGGAGCGCATGGGGGTAAAGAACTTTCGCATCGTCACCCCCGATATTGACGAGCACATGGAGCGGGAGCTGCCCCCGGAGGAGCTGGTGCGCCGCATCTCGGCGGAGAAGGCCCGGGCCGTGCGGGAGCAGGCAGGCATGGATGCGGTGGTGATCGCCGCCGATACGGTGGTGGCCCTGGACGGGGCGGTGCTGGGCAAGCCCGCGGATGAGCTAGAGGCTTTCAAGATGCTCTCCACCCTCTCCGGCTGCCGCCACCAGGTCTATACCGGCCTTACCGTCCTGCGGGGGGAGGAGCGGCACACCGTCAGCGAGGAGACCACCGTCGCCTTCCGGGAGCTGAGCGAGGAGGAGATCTCCTGCTACATCCAGACCGGAGAGCCCATGGACAAGGCGGGGGCCTACGGTATCCAGGGCTTTGGGGCTCTGCTCATTGAAGGCATCCAGGGGGATTACTACAATGTCATGGGCCTGCCCGTGTGCCGCCTGGGCGGCATCCTGCGCCAGCTCGGCGTGGACTGCCTGCGCTTGGCGGCGGGCGAGCGGGACAGCGACTGAGAGAGAGGGAACGGACAGACGTGAAGGATTTTTTCCGGCACAACGGAATCCTGATTTTAATCGCAGCCATTCTGCTGGCCCTGGTGACGGCGGTGGTGTCGATGCTGTTCGGCGGTGTGGCCGACCCCCTGTCCAACCTGGTGGGAATCGTCACCACGCCGGTGCGCAACGGCATTACCGCAGTGACCAACTGGGCGGAGGAGAAGTACAACGATGCTTTCGAGCTGGAGCAGATGAAGGAGGAGCTGGCCGGGCTGAAACAGCGCAACGCCGAGCTGGAGGCCCAGGCTCGGGAGGCGGAGGCCGCCCTCCAGGAGAACGAGCGCCTGCGCAACCTGCTGGAGCTCCAGCCCAAGGAGTGGTCCTGCGACAAGGCCGCCGCCATGGTCACCGCCCGCTCCACCTCCAACTGGGAGTCCACCCTCACCATTGGCAAGGGCAGCGCCGCGGGGATTGCCGTGGATGACTGCGTGGTGGACGAGTACTGGAACCTGGTGGGCGTGGTGGCGGAGGTGGGGGAGAACTGGGCCACCGTGCGTACCCTCGTTGACTCGGACACCGAGATGGGCGGCCAGCTCGCCCGTACCGGCGGCGCGGCCATCCTGGAGGGAGACTTTGCCCTCATGGGGGAGGGCAGGCTCAAGCTGACTTATCTGCCGGAGAACAGCGAGCTCATCGCCGGGGATCTGGTGACCACCTCCGGCCGGGGCGGGGTATACCCCGCCGGGCTGGTGGCCGGACACGTGGAGGAGGTGCGCACCGACGCCTCCGGCATGACCCGCTACGCCGTTATTGCGCCGGAGACCGATCTGGACGGCCTCCAGCAGGTCTTTGTGATCACCGACTTTACCGTTAACGAATAAATGGGACGTGGCCGGAAAGGGGGGAAGCGCCGGTGACCAGACAGGATTTTCTCATTAAATGGGGCGTATACGCCCTGGCTCTGGTGCCCGTATGGTTCCTGGAGCTGTTTGTGCTCAACCGCTTTCCCCTCTTTGGGGTGGCCCCTATGCTCCTGCCCCTGGCTGCCGTGTGCGTGGCGGTGCTGGAGGGCACCACGGCGGGGGCGGGCTTCGGCCTGTTCGTGGGCATCCTGTGCGACGCGGCCTACTTCAACACCGACGGAGCCATGACGGTGGGGCTGTGCCTCATCGGCGTGGGGGCCGGCGCCCTGGCCCAGTATGTGCTGCGCCAGAACCTGGTGGGCTGCCTGCTGTGCTCCTTCGCGGCGCTGGCGTTCATCGACGGGGTGCGCATCGCCGCCCGCCTGCTGGCCGGGCGGGGTGAGCTGGCCGCCATGCTCGGCCTGGCCGGACGGGAGATTCTCTGGTCCCTGGTCTTTGTGTTCCCGGTGTACGCCCTGTTCCTGTGGGTGTTCCGCCGGGTGCCGAAAAAAACCGTGCTGTAAAGACAGGCCGCCCCGCCATCGAACGCGGGGTGGCCTCATAGACTGAAAAAGGGGGCCCGCCATGGAGGGCAGACAATTCAACCGCCGCACCCTCGCCATCCTGGTGGTGCTTACGGCACTGCTGCTGCTGTTTTTTGGGGTGCTCTACAACCTGCAGGTGCTCCATGTGGACGACTACCGGGCCCAGAGCGTGGTCAAGATTGCCAACCGGAAGACGGTGGAGGCCGCCCGTGGGGAGCTGCTGGACCGCTACGGCCGGAGCATGGTGACCAACCGTGCCACCTACCAGCTCACGCTGAATACCGGTGTGATGGGGGAGGAGGCGGTGCGCAACGCCAACCTGCTGGAGCTGCTCAACATCTGCCGGGACAACGGCCTGACCTGGACCGACACCCTGGCCGTCTCAACGGCAGCCCCCTTCACCTACACCAGCGACACCCCTCTGGCCTACGAGAAGGAGGGGGGCGGCGTGGCCCTGACCCGGCTGGGACGGCTGCTCAACGCCCTCCCTATGAAAAAGGAGCTGAAAAGCAGCCTGAACCTGCCCACCACCGAGCAGGTAGAGGCCGCCAAGACCCTGGACGATATCCCCGCCGGGCCCACGGCGGAGGAGCTGATCGCCGCCCTGCGCACCTACTTTGAGATTGACCCGTCCTGGTCGGACGCCGACGCCCGGGCCCTGATCGGTGTGCTCTACGAGACCAATCTGCGCACCTACAGCATCAACCAGCAGGCGTACATCTTTGCCCAGGATGTGAATATTGATGTCATCTCTGCGGTGAAAGAGCGCCGGCTTACCGGCGTTACCATCGAAACCACCACCGTCCGTCAGTACAACACTGTAGCCGCAGCCCACCTGCTGGGCCATGTGGGAGACATCCAGTCCAGCAACTGGGACTACTACCGGGAGCAGGGCTACAGCATGAACGACAAGGTGGGCATCGACGGGGCGGAGAACGCCTTTGAGGAGTATCTGCGTGGGGAGTCAGGGGTTCAGATCCAGGAGCTGTCCACCAGCGGAAAGGTGGTAAGCGAGTACTGGCGCATCGACCCCGAGACCGGAGAGGAGCAGATCCCCAAGCCGGGGGACAACGTTCTGCTCACTCTGGACCTCCGCCTCCAGGAGAAGGTGGAGGAGATTCTGGCCAACACCATCGAGACTCTGGAGTCGGAGGATACCGGGGGCGGCGCGGTTGTGGTGGAGAGCGTCAAGACAGGGGAGATCCTGGCGATGGCCTCCTATCCCACCTACGATCTGTCCCAGATCTACAGCAACACCGCCCTCTTTAACGAGGCCAGGGATAACCCGCTGAGGCCCTTTACCAACCGAGCCACCCAGGAGTTTTACTATCCCGGTTCCACCTTCAAGCCGCTGGTGGCCATCGCCGCGCTGGAGGAGGGACTGACCACGCCCACGGAGAAAATTCAGGACACCGGCCGCCTCCAGCTCCCCGAGGAGGAGCACTACCCCTACGGCGATTTCCATCCCCAGTGCTGGATCTACCGCCAGTACGGAGGCAACCACGGGTGGGAGGATCTGGCCGACGCCCTGCGGGACTCCTGCAACATCTACTTTTACACCATGGGCCACCGGCTGGGCATTGACAAGATCGACGAGTACGCTTCCCTGTTCGGCCTGGGAGAGTACACTGGTATCGAACTGCCCGAGGTGAAGGGCTATGTGGCCGGACCGGCCACCAGCGAGGCCCTGGGGGTGGAGTGGTACGGCGGCAACCTGCTCAACGCCGCCATCGGTCAGGACAACACCCAGGTTACCCCCCTTCAGCTGGCCAACTATATCGTTACCCTGCTCAACGGCGGCGATCACTTCGTGCCTCACCTGCTCAAGTCCGTCAAGTCCAGCGACTACTCGGAGACGGTGTATGAGCAGCAGCCCGAGGTGAAAAACCACATTGCTCTCGACCCCGCCAACGTGGAGGCGGTGAAGCGGGGCATGTGGGAGGTGGCCAACGACCCCAAGAGCACCGTAGACCAGTACCTGAGCAACCTGGCGGTGGAGGTGGGCGCCAAGACCGGCTCCGCCCAGGTGGGCTCGGCGGACAAGGAGGCCGACGCCGTCTTCACCCTGTTCGCCCCTTATGACGACCCGGAAATCGTCATCTCCATCGTGGTGGAGGGCGGTGCCTCGGGCGGAAATCTGGCCCAGGCCGCCGGCGAGATTGTCAACTACTATTTCAGCGCGGAGCATACGGTGGAATCGGTGGACGCCGAGAACACCCTGCTCCGCTGAAGGGAGCCGTTCCTTGTGTGTGATCCCCAGACCTTTGACAGCCGGGACAGCCGGTATAAGCGCCCCTATGGCGCCGTACCCTCCGGCACCCGGGTAGAGCTGGCCCTCCGCCCGCCCCGGGCCGGGGGATTTTCTGCCGCCACACTCATCGCCTACTTTGAGCACCGGGACGAGGAGCGCCGGGAGCTGCCCATGCCCTGGCGGGGCCTGGAGGGGGACCGGGATGTGTTTGCCGTAACCTTGGAGACCGGGGACTATGTGGGCCTGGTGTGGTACTCCTTCCGCCTGGAGGGCCTGGACGGCCGCAGGGAGGAGCTGGGGCCCTTCCAGCTCACGGTATACGACGGGGCGGAGGAGGTGCCTGCCTGGTTCGGAGAGGGCGTCACCTATCAGATCTTCCCTGACCGCTTCCGCCGCACCCGGGTTCCCGATCCCACCGGCATGGTGGGAGGGCGGAGCGTCCACACCGGCTGGGAGGAGGAGCCGGTCTACCGCCCCGACTCGAACGGCGAGGTGCGCAACCGGGACTTCTTCGGCGGCGATCTGGCCGGCGTGCGGGAGAAGCTGGGCTACCTGCGGGGCCTGGGGGTGGATACCCTCTACTTCTGCCCCATCTTCGAGGCCCCGGAGAACCACCGCTACGGCACCGGGGACTATGAGAAGATCGACCCCATGCTGGGCACCGAGGCCGACTTCCGCGCCCTGTGCACCGACGCCCACGCCCTGGGCATGCGGGTGGTGCTGGACGGCGTGTTCAACCACCAGGGCTACGTCAGCCGCTACTTCAACGGCGACGGCTCCTATGAGAGCATAGGGGCCGTTCAGTCCCAGGATAGCCCCTATTACCCCTGGTACCACTTCTCACACTGGCCGGACAAATACGACTCCTGGTGGGGCATCTACTCCCTCCCCGCCGTCAATGAGGCCGACCCCTCCTACCGCCGGTATATCTTCGGCGGCGCGGACAGCATCATCCGCCGCTGGCTGGCCGCCGGGGCGGACGGCTGGCGGCTGGACGTGGCCGACGAGCTGCCCGACGACTTTATCCACGGCATCCACGCCGCCGCCCGGCAGGCCAAGCCGGAGGCGGTAATCATCGGCGAGGTGTGGGAGGACGGCTCCAACAAGATTGCCTACGGCGTGCGCCGCCGGCACATCCTGGGGGGCCACTGTGACGGGCTGATGAACTACCCCTTCCGAAACGCACTGGTGTCCTTCCTGCTGGGCGAGGACGCCTTCCGCTTCCGGCAGGCCATGGAGACCCTGCGGGAGAACTACCCGCCCTTCGCCTGGCGCTCGGCCATGAACTTCCTGGGCACCCACGACACCCCCCGCATCCTCACCCTGCTGGGCACGGGGGGCGACGGGCGGGAGCACGACAAGGACTGGCGGGCGGCCTTCCGCATGTCCCCCGGCCAGTACGCCCTGGGGAAAGCCCGGCTGAAGCTGGGGGCGCTGGTGCTCTTCGGCTTCCCCGGCTCCCCCATGGTCTACTACGGGGATGAGGCGGGGCTGGAGGGCTTTGAAGACCCCTTCAACCGCCGCACCTACCCCTGGGGAAGGGAGGACGGCGAGCTGCTGGAATGGTACACCGCCCTGGGGAAGGCCCGCCGGGCGCTGCCCGCCCTGCGCCGGGGGGAGCTGGCCTGGACGCTCACCCGGGGACGGGTACTCTCTTTCCTCCGCACCGGGGCCGAGGGGAGTGTACTGGCCGCCGTCAACGCCGGCGACAGGCCGGAGCCCATTGATCTGCCCTGGCCCGCCCGGGACTGGATGACCGGGGCGGCCCTGGAGCAGGGGGAGCAGACGCTCCCGCCCATGACAGGCTGGCTGCTGACGCCCCGGCCGGAAGGAGCGTGAACTGTGGAGCAGCCCCTCATCAGCATTATCGTGCCGGTCTACAACGCGGAGCCCTATCTGGACAACTGCCTGGACTCCATTGCCGCCCAGACGTGGGAGAACCTGGAGGTGTGGCTGGTGGATGACGGCTCCACCGACGCCAGCCCCGCCCTCTGTGACGCCCGGGCCGCCGCCGACTCCCGCTTTCACGTGCTCCACCAGGCCAACGCCGGGGTATCCGCCGCCCGCAATGCCGCTCTGGAGCGGGCTACGGGGCAGTACCTCCAGTTTGTGGACGGGGACGACTACCTGCCCTCCACCGCTACCGAGCGGCTGGTCCGCACCGCCGGGGCCACCGGGGCTGATCTGGTGATCGGCCGCTTCTGGCGGGTGGCCGGCACCCGCAAGGCCCTCCAGGGCCACATTCGCCGGGAGGGGGTGTTCACTCGCCGGGAATTCGCGGAGGAGATGCTCAAGGCCCCGGCCAACTTCTACTACGGCGTGCTGTGGAACAAGCTCTACCGCCGCTCCATTGTGGAGGAGGGCGGCCTGCGGTGCGATCCGGAGGTGAGCTGGTGCGAGGATTTCCTCTTTAACCTGGAGTACATCCGCCGGGCCCGGCTGATCGCCGCCACCGCCCAGCCGGTCTACTGCTATGTGAAGCGGCCGGGCAGCCTGGTGGCCACCCAGGCCACCCTGGCCCGGACGGTGGAGATGAAGCGCACCATGTTCGCCGCCTACAAGCAGCTCTATCAGGCGCTGGATCTCTATGACGAGCAGAAGCTGCGGGTCTACGGCTACCTGGTCTCAGCTGCCAAGGACGGCGGGAGCGTGGCCCTGCGGCCCCCGGCCCTCCCCAAACGGCGCGCCAGGCCGCCCCGCCGCCGGACCAGGCGGCGCAGAACCGGAATGGCATAATGTCCGGAGCCCTGTCGAAACGCTGCTTCGGCAAATTGAAAAAGCGGAACGGCATAGCCGTCCCGCTTTTCGTTTGCTGGAAAGGGGGTCAGGCGCGGTCCACCCAGATGGGGCTGGACCAGGCCATGTGCTCGTCCTTCTGGGTGACGCGCAGGTAGTAGCAGGCGCCGCTCCCGGCGGTGTCCTCCAGGGTGAAGTCGCAGGCATTGCCCGCGCAGGCCCAGGTCTGGATGACCTGATTGTCCCGCAGCAGCTCCACGGTGACGGTGTCGGTGCCCAAGACGCTGCCCTCGATGGTGACGGGGGCGTCGCCGATGGCCTTGACCTCGCTGCCCATGGGGGCAGAGTTGATCTTCAGGGAGACCAGGATGCGGGCGCCGGTGGTGCCGTAGGTCAGGCGGTCATAGATGGCGTCCCACACGTACTCCCGCTTGAGGGCGGGGACGAAGGCGGCCACAATGCCGCCCTCCACGCCGTGCTCGGTCTGGTGGGAGTCGCTGCCGGCGGTGAAGCCCATCCGGTAGCCCCGGGCCAGGGCGTCCTGCACGCTGCACCGCTCCATCTTCTTGATGTTCTTGGTGAACTTGGAGCGGGCCTCAAAGGTCTCGAAGGGGGCGTGGCGGGAGTAGATCTCCACGGCGCGCTGCACCTCGGGATCGTGGAAGTTCCAGTCGGTGGCGGCGCTCACCATCACCCAGTCCGCGGCGGGGTGGTGGGGGATGCAGAGGGCCTTGTAGGAGCGGATGCTGTTGTAGAGGTCGGTGGGGGTCATGCCGCCCTTGTCGCCGGAGCGGAAGATCTCGCCCTCGTCGCCCCGGTAGTATACGTTCTTGTGGCCGTAGTCGTACTTGTACTCGTTGGGAGTCCACTCGTAGGCCAGAAGGCAGGCCAGCTCGCCGTCCTTGTTCATCAGGCGGCAGTTGGTGCGCAGCAGCTCCCACTCGGACTGGGTCGTCCAGTCGGGGTAGCAGTCGTGGTCGGTGAGGGCGGTGAAGTCCAGACGGGCCTTGTCCCGGGCCCGGTGATAGTACTGGTCCACCTCGCCCATGCCGTCGGACAGGCCGCTCTGGCCGTGGATGTCGCCAAAGTAGACGGACAGGTTCCCGTAGCCGTTCTTGTCCAGCCAGGCGCGCACCACGTCGGCGGGGTGCTCGTCCAGGCGCTTGTCGGCGTTGGCGGGGATGGGCTGGGTGAAGTCGCTGGGGGGCGCCACATAGTCGGGCTGCTGGGCCAGCTCGGCGGGGGTGAGGTGGTTGTAGATCACCTGGGCGTTGCGCTCCATGTGGCCGTTCTTGAAGCCGAACTGCCACATCAGATGGATGGTGTCGTCCTCATCCACCAGCAGCTTGGGATGGACGCCGCAGTGGCCGTCGCCGTAGGACATCAGCACCGGACGGCTCCAGGGCTCGCTGCCCCGGCGGGTGCACACCAGCACGTCGTACTTGCTGCGGGTGTAGGCCATGGCCTGAAGGCCGGAGGAGTTGGAGGCCACGTGGAGATCCAGATACCAGTCCACGCCCTCCTTGAGGCACTGGGGATTGACCGCGGTCAGGGCGCCGTCCCGGACGGTGAGGTCGGCGGAGCGGACGGAGTAGACGGCCATATAGCCGTAGTCGTACCAGCCCACCACGGCGCCGTCGGGCTTGGCGGCGATCCACGGGGTGGAGGCCCAGTCCTCGCCCTGGCTGACCACAATCTCCTCACTCCAGCCCGCGGCGGTGCGCGCCCGGGCAAAGAGCTTGTACTGCTTGCCGTCAAAGCCGTCGTAGGCCACATAGAGGTTGCCGTCGCCGCCCTCGGCCGCGCCGGCCCGGTAGGCCTCGCCCACCGCGGACACGGTCTCGGCCGCGCCGGGGCCGGCCTCGGTCAGGGGGCACAGCACGGCGGCCGCGCTGCCCTTGTGCTGCTCCGTCCAGATGACGTGCAGCTTGCCCTGCCAGGTGAACAGGCGGGGGAAGAACAGGGCCTCGCCGGAGGCGACGGTGAGCACCCCGCCCCACTGGCCGTCCCGATAGCAGCGGGCCAGGATGCGCCAGTTCTCCCGGGCGTACTCGTTCCAGGCGTACCAGATGGCGCCGCCGTGGGCCAGAATGACGGGGTGGAGCACCTCGCCGCCGTCGGAGATCTCCCGCTCCCACACCACCTCGTCCCCCCGGCGGCAGGAGGCCATCAGGCTGTCGTGGCGGTCCACAAAGCGCTGCCAGCACAGATAGACGTCGGAACCATCCAGCGCGATGCCGGGGAACTGTGCGTTCTCCCGATAGAGATCGGTAATGACTCGGTTGTTCTGAATCTGTTCCATAATACCTCAACCTCAGCTTTCTATTCGTCGTCGTACTTACCGACACCGGCCGGGGGCTTGATGTGCTTGACACCGAAGGCCAGCACCAGCAGGGTCACAATGTAGGGGAGCATCTGCACGATCTGGGGCGGGAAGGCCTCGCCCTGAAGGTAGATCTGCACCGCGTCACAGAAGCCGAACAGCAGGGCGCAGGGCACGATCTGGGCGGGATTGTAGCGGCCCAGGATGGCGATGGCCACCGCGATGTAGCCGCGGCCGGCGGTCATGTTGCGCACGAACATATCCAACTGATCCAGGGACAGGTAGGCGCCGCCCACGCCGGCCAGCGCGCCGCAGATGAGCACGCCGCAGTACTTGATGCCGTGAACCCGCAGGCCCATGGTGGCCGCGGCCTTTGGGTTCTCGCCCACCATGCGCAGGCGCAGGCCGAAGCGGGTTTTGAAGAGGACAATCCAACCCACGATGACCACAGCGACCATCACAAGGAAGCTGACGGACTGCTGGGCCAGAATGGGGCCGATGACGGGGATGGGGGCAAAGAAGTCCAGGGTGGTGGAGATGGAGGCCACCTGGGGGGTGGAGCCCTTGTTGTTCCAGATGAGCTGCATCAGCAGGGTGGTGACGGCCAGAGCCAGCAGGTTCAGTCCGATGCCGCTGATGACCTGGTTGACCTTGTAGCGCACGGACAGGATGCCGTGGAACAGGCCGATGACCATGCCGCCCACCATGCCCAGCAGGAAGCCGAAGAGCACGCTCCCGGTGAAGTAGGAGCCGAGAACGCCGAAGAAGGCGCCCATCATCATCATGCTCTCCAGGCCCAGGGCCATGATGCCGCTGCGCACCGAGAAGGCGCCGCCCACCGAGGCCAGCACCAGGGGGATGGACATGGCGATGGAGGAGCCGATGATGGGAATCAGGTTGTTGAGAATCACGCCCATGTCAGGCCACCTCCTTCTTGGTCTTGCGGGACCAGCCCGCGGGGTTGAGCCGCTTGAGCTCCTTCACCAGCAGCGGGGCGGCCACCAGAATGACCACCATGGCCTGGATGACGTTGACGAACTCCACCGGAATGCTGGTGGTGCGGTTGAGCTCCATGGTGCCCGCCCGCAGCGCGCCGAACACGATGCCGGCGAAGATAACGCCCACGGGGCTGTCCGCCGCCAGGGCGGCCACGGAGATGCCGGAGAAGCCGTAGTCGTTGGAGAAGCCGTTGATCAGGCGGCGGTCCACGCCCAGCACATGGCTGGCGCCGGCCAGGCCCGCGATGCAGCCGCTGATGCACAGGGCCACGATGGTGACCTTGGCCTTGCTGATGCCGGCGGTCTCCGCCGCGTCCGGGTTGAGGCCCACCGCGCGGATCTCGTAGCCCAGGGCGGTGCGGTCCATGAACAGCTTGACCAGGATACAGGCCGCCACCGCCAGAAGAATGGCGATGGTGAGCTGGTACTGCTGGAAGATGCGGGGGAGCTGCGCCGTCTCCAGCACCCGCTCCGTCTGGGCCACCGAGCTGTTCTCCGCCAGCAAGGGCCCGTTGAGCAGGTAGTCCACCAGATAGGTGGCGATGGAGTTGAGCATGACGGTGGCGATGACCTCGTTGGAGCCGAACTTGACCTTGAGCACGCCCACCAGGCCGGCGTAGAGGCCGCCGGCGGCCATGCCGCCCGCCACCGCCAGGGGTAGGTGGAGCGCCATGGGCAGGCCCAGATCCAGCATGCCCACCGCAGCGGAGGCCAGGGCGCCCATGTAGAGCTGGCCCTCGGCACCCAGGTTGATGAGGCTGGCCTTCTTGGCGAAGGCGAAGGCCAGGCCGGTGAAAATCAGAGGGGTGGCCTGGGTCAGGGTCTGGACAATGGCGCGCTGGCTGCCGAAGGAGCCGGCCAGGATGGCGCCGAAGGCCTCAATGGGGTTGTAGCCGCACACCGCCATGATGACGCCGCTGATGACAATGGCGATAAGCAGGGAGAGAATGGACAGCAGCGGGCCATCCAGCTTGAGCAGACCGCTCAGAGCACGCTTTTTCATGCGGTTCCCTCCTTTTCCGGCGCAAGGCTGCCGCCGGTCATCAGCAGGCCGATCTCCATGTCGCTCCAGGTGTCCGGCTTGCCCTCGGCCACGATCCGGCCGCCGTAGATGACCGCCAGACGGTCGGACAGGCTGCGCACCTCGTCCAGATCGGCGGAGATGAGCAGAATGGACTTGCCGCCGTCCCGCAGATCCAACAGGCGGTGGTGAATGTACTCCATGGCGCCCACGTCCACGCCGCGGGTGGGCTGGGCCACGATGATGACGTCGGGGTTTTCGCTGAACACCCGGGCGATGACCACCTTCTGCTGGTTGCCGCCGGAGAGGGCGCTGCACCGCTCCTGCACGTTGGGGGCCTTGATGGCAAACTCGGTGCGCTCCTGCTCGGCAAATCTGCGGATGGCGGAGGCCAGCCGCAGGCCGCGGCGGGCGAAGGCGGGGCGGCGGTGATAGCCCAGAATCAGGTTGTCCTCGATGCTCATCTCCAGCACCAGGCCGCGGGTCATGCGGTCCTCGGGCACATGGCCCACGCCGGCGGCCAGGAAGGCGGCGGCGTTGCCGCTGAGGGGCTTGCCGTCCTTGAACAGCTCCATATGGTCGGGGCGGCGCAGGCCTGTGAGTACCTCGATGAGCTCGGTCTGGCCGTTGCCCTCGATGCCGGCGATGCCCAGAATCTCCCCCTTGCGCAGGGAGAGGCACACGTCGCGCAGGATGGGCACGCCCCGCTCGGTGAGGGAGAGGCCGCGCACGGAAAAGTTTTCCTCGCCCACCTGCTCGGCCCGGCGGGTGACGGAGAGCTCCACGTCGCGCCCCACCATCATCTGGGCCAGCTCGTTCATGGTGGTTCCCGCCACGGGGACGCCGCTCTCGATCATTTTGCCCTGGCGCAGCACCGACACCCGGTCGGCGATCTCCATGGTCTCCTTGAGCTTGTGGGTGATGATAATGATGCTCTTGCCCGCGGCCTTGAGCTGCCGCATGACCCGGAAGAGATCCTCCACCTCCTGTGGGGTGAGCACCGCGGTGGGCTCGTCCAGGATCAGCAGGTCGGCCCCCCGGTAGAGGGCCTTCAGGATCTCCACCCGCTGCTGCTCGCCCACGGAGAGGGTCTCCACCTTGGCGGTGGCGGAGATGTGGAAGTTATACTCGTCGATCATGGCGGCGACCTGGGCCTCCGCCTTCTTCCGGTCAAAGAAAACGCCGCGCACCGGCTCGCTGCCGATGACCACGTTTTCCGCCACGGTCATGACCGGGGTGAGCATGAAGTGCTGGTGCACCATGCCGATGCCCAGGGCGATGGCCTGGGCGGGGCGGGTGATGGCGACCGGCTTGCCGAAGACGCGCACCTCTCCGGCGGTGGGGGGGGTCATGCCGTACAGAATTTTCATGAGGGTGGACTTGCCGGCGCCGTTCTCGCCGAGCAGGGAGTGGATCTCTCCCTGCTCGACGGTGAAGTCGGCGCCGTCAATCGCGCGGACGAGGGGATACTGCTTGACAATCCCGCGCATTTCAACTGCGTTCAAACGTCATCGCCTCCCGGCAGATTATCGGCCGCTGGGGCCGGGGTGTCCCGCTTACTCCGCGGGCTGGTACTGGTTGGCGGCCACCCAGGCGTCCAGCTCCTCGGCGGTCTCGCAGGGCACCAGCTCGCCGGCGGTGATCTTGGCCTTGATGTCCTCCACGGCGGCGGCGATGTCGTCGGGCAGAACCACGTTGGAGTCGGTGTTGTCAAAGCCCACAGAGCCCTCGGCAATGCCGCTGATGTGTACGCCGGGCTCCCAGGTGCCCTCCACCAGGGCCTTGATTTCGTTGTAGACGATGGTGTTCACGTCGCGCAGGGCGGTGGCCACGATGTAGTCGGGCTCGATGTAGTTCTGGTTGCCGCCCACGCCGAAGGCATAGCGGTCGGCCTCCTTGGCGGCGGTGAAGACGCCCATGCCGGAGGCGCCGGCGATGTGCTGGACGAAGTCCGCGCCGCGGTTGTACATGGACAGGGCGATCTCCTTGGCCTTGGCGGGGTCGTTGAAGTCGCCCACGACGGCCTCCAGCACCTCGCAGTCGGGGTTGACGTAGCGCACGCCGGCCTCAAAGCCCACTACGCCCATGCGCAGGGTGGGCTGATCCTGGCCCAGGATGACGCCCACCACGTTTTCGCTGTTGGCCTTGTCCATGCCGGACAGGGTGCCCAGGCCGGCCACCACGCCGGTCAGGAAGGTCTGCTCCTGCCACTTGGTATAGACGGCGCTGACGTTGGGAAGGTCGGTGGAGGAGTCGATGTGGGAGATCTTCTGCTCGGGGAAGTCGATGGAGATCTCGTTGATGGCCTCGGTCTGGTCGGCCGCCAGGCCGATGATCAGGTCGTACTCGCCGCTCTCGGCGAACATGCGGTAGTTGGGCAGGAAGTCGCTGGCGCTCTGGGTTTCCACATAGTCAAACTCGATGCCGAAGTCTTTTTCCGCCTGCTGGGCGCCGGCGTAGGTCATATCGTTGAAGTTCTTGTCGCCCAGGCCGCCGGTGGACAGGATGATGCCCACCTTCAGGGCGTCGCCGTCAGAGGCGCCGCTGGGGGAGCCGGAAGATGGGGCGTCCTGGCCGCCGCCGCAGGCGGACAGGCCGAGGGTGAGGGTACAGGCCAGAGAGAGCGCGAGCAGTTTCTTTGCGTTCATGACAGGGTTCCTCCTTCAATTCATTCGGCACAGCAGGGACACTTTGGGCGTGCCCGGCCCAAGCTTACAAGTTGAGTTTAACAAAGAAAACAAAAACGGTCGAGCCATAGGCTTGACCGTTTTTGGGACGAATATGATATCTTTTTCCGCACGGGGCGGGAAATGTCACAATTTTGATTTTTTTGTCACGATTTTGACCCCCGGCGCTCCGCCTCCGGGGACACGCCTTTGTACTTTTTGTAAAGCCGGGAAAAGTATCCGGGGGTGGTATAGCCCGTCTGTACCGCCACGCTGGCGACGGGCAGATCGGTGGTCTGGAGCAGCTCCTGGGCCCGCTCCAGCCGGTAGCGGGTGAGGTAGGAGCTGAAGTTCTCCCCCACCTCCTCCTTGAACTGGCGGGAAAAGTGCTCCGGCGAGCGGTAGAGCTGGGCGGCCACCTCCGCCATGGAGATGGGCTGGGCGTAGTGGGCATGGATATAGTTCAGGGCGGTCTCAATGGGCCGGGAGTGGCGGCTGCGCCGTTCCCGGAGCACCTGCTCCAGCATGGCCGAGCAGCGGCTGCGGCAGGCGGTGAAGGAATGGGGCGGCTCCCAGCCGTCGGCGGGGGGCGTGACGAACTGATAGTACCAGTCCTCCATGGAGATCACCATGCGGTTGACCGTGTCCACCGCCCAGCGCACGTCATCGGCTCCCACCATGCCGAACAGGGCGAACCAGGCCCGGAGCGCCCCGCGGGCCTCTTCCACCTGGCGGCGGGCCAGGAGGCGCAGCACCTCCTGCTTTCTGGCGTGGGCGGCCTCCCGGTCAATGGGGGGCAGGCCGTGAATGGCGGAGTAGGGCACCACCCCTCCGCCGGTGAAGAAGCAGGCCTCCTGAGCCGCCGCCGCCTCCCCCAGCACACGGATGAGCTGGCCGATGTCGGTGCACAGGGCGGACACGCCGGCGGGCAGGCGGCACTCCCCCAGGGCGGCCTCCGTGTCCAGGGCATAGCCCCGCAGGGCCTCCGCCTCCGGGCACTGGAGGAGCAGGTAGAGGTGCTCCTGCACCATGGCGGCCGCAGAGAAGGGGGCGCGGGAGGCGGAGGCTAGGGCCACCATCTGCCGCCGCAGGTCCAGGCTGCTGTCGTTGGCCACACAGAAGGCCAGATAGGGCTGGCCGGGCCGCAGCCCCTGCCGCTGCCAGAAGGCGGCCACAGCGCCGGGCTGTTCGAAATTGCGGTACATCTCGTAGAGGTCCACCACCCCGTCCTGGAGGACATCATGCACCTTTTCCGAGCGGATCTTCGCCGTGGTGGCCGCAATCTCCGCTACGATGCGCTGAATGTCGGAGGAGCGCATCTCCGACTTGAGGATGTACTCCCGGGCGCCCAGGGAGATGGCCTGCTTGGCGTAGGAGAACTCGGCGTAGTTGGTCAGGATGATGAACACCGTAAAGGGGAGGATGTCCCGGACTTTACTCATCAGCTCCAGCCCGTCCATTCCCGGCATGCGGATGTCGGTAAAGACCACGTTGGGCTTCTGCTCCAAAATCCTGCGGTAGGCCTCCTCTCCATTGACCGCGGAGGTGACGGAGCTGGCCGCCTCACACTTCTGGATGCAGTACACCAGCCAGTCCCGGATGGGGGCCTCGTCGTCCACTACCATAATATGAAGCATGGAGCTCCTCCTTTCTCTATCGGGTGCGGGGCAGGCGGAAGGTGACCACCGTGCCGCCCGCCGGGCCGCCGGTGACCGTCAGCCCGTAGCCGGGGCCGTAGTTGAGGCGGATGCGCTCCTGCACATTCTTCAGCCCCACCCGGTTAATCTGCAAGTCCTTGTTCATCACCTGGTCGATCTTGTCTTTGGAAATGCCCACTCCATCGTCCTCCACCCGGAGGATCAGGGTGTCCCCCTCCAGCCAGCCCCGCAGGCGGATGTGGATTTTGTGCCGGCCTACGCCGTGGAAGATGGAATTCTCCACTACCGGCTGAAGCAGCAGCTTGGGCAGCGTGTTGTCCCGCAGGGCCTCATCCACCTCGCAGGAGTAGTCAAAGGTATCGGGATAGCGCAGGTGCTGGAGCTCCACATAGCACTTCAGCGTGTCCAGCTCCTCCCCCAGGGGGATGAACTCCACCGAGCGGGAGAGAGTCTGGCGCAGCAGCTTGGAGAAGTAGAACACCATCTCCCCCGCCTCCTGTACCTTGTCCATCTCCAGCAGGAAGCGGATGGAGCTGAGGGTATTGTAGATGAAGTGGGGGTTGATCTGGGCCTGGAGAAAATCCAGCTCCGCCAGATGCTTCTCCCGCTCCTCCCGTTTGACCGACTCCAGAAGGGTGGAGATCTGCTCCACCATACCGTTGAAGGCCTCCTGAATACGGCCGAATTCGTCCTTTCGGCGTACGTCGATGCGCTCGTCCAGGCGGCCCTCCATGACCCGGCCCAGGCTGGCCTGGAGCTGGGTGATGGGGCGGAGAATCTGCCGGTAGGCGTAGAGAAGCACCGCCAGAATCAGGGCGGCGCACAGGCCGGTGGCCAGGAAAGCGCCATTGCGTACCAGATTCAGCGTGCCGAAGGCCGCCGAGGCACTCATCTCCTCCACCAGATACCAGTCCGTCCCCGGTATGCGTTCATACAGGCGGATCTGCCCGCCGTCAATGCGGCGGGAGAGGGACGTCTCCGCCGCCAGGGCGTCCAATTCCTCCGGGGTATAGGCATAGATGGAACCAATGAGCTGCTTGTCCCGGGCTGAGACAATGGTGCCCGACCCGTCGGTCAGAAAAAATCGGTTGTCGGCGCTCTGGTGCCGCAGATATTGGGAGTACAGGCTGACCTCGCTGATGTTGAGGATGACCACCCCAAGCGGCTCCTGAGTCAGGTGGTCCCGGATAAGCTGGGCGTACTGGAAGGAGTGGACAAAGATGCCTGTGGCCTCCGGATGGGTGGTGGTGGGCAGCAGCAGGGCGTCCTGGGTTCCGCTGAACAGGGGCCCATACCGGGGGTCGGCCAGGACGGCGTCATAGTTGAACTGCCTGGAGCTGTAAGTGGCAGCGGTCACGCCGTTGAAGCCCACCACATAGGAGTCCATCAGCATTTTGATGCCCCGCTGCCACACATAGTCGCTGCTCAGGCTGTAGAGCAGATCGTGGGCGGCCTCGTCCGCCCGCTCTCCGGCGGGGCCGGAGAGCAGTTCAATGAGCTGTGTGCTCTCAGCGATGCGCTTGGCCAGGGTCTGGGTATCGGTCATGCCCTGGCCAAGGGTGTAGCTGATCTGCCGCAGGCCCGCCTGGTTGAGGCGGATGTACTCCTGCCCCACCACCTGGCGGGCGTAGTGGTAAAGAGCCAGCTCCACGGAGGCGGTGATCAGCAGCAGCAGGGCAAACAGCAGCGCAAACAGGCGGAACAGAAAGCTTTTGCGTCGGTGCATCCCCGCGCCCCCCCTAAAGACTGATTTCCCATCCAGTTCACCCGAAAAGGGAGATATATCTGATCTATTCTACCACATTGCCCCCCGACGCGCAACGTTGGCCGCAGAATGAAAAGCCCCCGCCCGGGAGGGGGGGGGCACGGTCAGCGCAGGAGGACGGCGCCCAGTCCGGCGCTCAGGGCGTACGCCCGCCAGGCAGTCATCTGCTCCGGCGTGGGGGAGGGGCGGCCGGCCAGAGCGCCGCGCACCCCGTTAGGGCGGAAGGTGATCAGCTTGACGGGGGTGGAGGGGGCCCTGGGGCCCAGCGCGGCGGCCACTCCGTCCAGCACGGCCTCCACATCCACCGCGTCCGGAGCGCACACCACCCGCACCTCCGCCAGCTTGCCGCAGGCGGACAGAAAGGCCAGATTCTCCTTCACCGGGGCGTTGTCCGCCCCGGTCAGGGCCCGGTGGACGACGGGCTCCCATGCCTTCACGTCCAGCATCACCCCGTCGCACACCGCCATCAGCCCGGTGAGGGGGGCCAGGGGAACCATGCCGTTGCTGTCCAGCAGGCAGCCCAGGCCGCCGGCCCGGGCCAGGGTGAACAGCTCGGTGAGAAAGTCCGGGTAGAGGGTACACTCCCCGCCGGAGACGGTGAGGCCCCGGATAAAGGGCCGGCTGGGGGCAAGGGCGGAGAGCACCTCCGAAGCGGTCATGACGGTGACCTTGGGGGAGGCGAACCGGGGGCACAGGCGGATGCAGGCATCGCACCCGGCGCAGCGCTCCGCCGCCCAGCGCACCCGGTCGCTCTCCAGGGACAGGGCCCCCGCCGGGCAGGCGGGCACGCAGGCGCCGCACCCGGTGCACAGGTTCTGGGTCTCCGGGTTGTGGCAGTAGGCGCAGGCCAGGTTGCAGCCCTGGAGAAAGACGGCCGCGCGGCAGCCGGGGCCGTCCACGGTGGAGAGGGGGAGAATCCGGTTGACTGGCGCGGCGGCGCTCATACCATCCGCACCTTTCGCTGGGCCAGGCGGTTGACGTCGTAGTTGGCCGTGCCCAGGTGGGTGGTGTTCTGGAGCACCACCTGGTGGGCGCGGAACTTCTCCATCTCGCTGCGCTTGACCAGATAGCCGGTGATGCGCACCAGGTCGGTGTCCGCGGAATAGAAGCTCATGTAGTGTACCCCAAGGGCGAAGGCCCCCTTCACCACGTCCAGCAGGGCGGCGGGGTTCTGCTCCACATTGGAGGCGATGGGGAAGATGTCCCCCACCCCCGCGGGGAAATAGGGGTGGAACCGGGCGCAGTGGCGCAGGTGGTCGGCAAAGGACTCCGGCTCACTCCCCACGGGGATACGCACGCCGGAGGTGATGCCCACGTCGGAGTCCAGGCCCACCTGGGCGTGGAGCAGGAAGTGGTTCCCGGTCAGGGGGGAGTGGGCGGCGGGGAGGGTTTTCACCACGGCGTCGATCTTCTCCATGATGCGCACGCCCAGCGCGTCGGCCTCCCCGTCACGGCCATACACCAGCCCCCGGTCCCGGAGCAGGTGGTTGACCGCCTCGGCCAGACCGGTGACGCCGAACATGGGCAGAAAGCGGTCGGCGGAGATAAGGCCCTCCTGGACCAGGAAGCTGGAGGGGAAGAAGCCGGACTGCTCCACCAGGAAGCGGATGCGCTCGTTCATGTAGTCGGTCGTCAGGCGCAGGCACTCCGGGAGCAGCTCCTCCACAAAGTGCTCCACACCCCGGGCGTCGTCCACCAGGCGGGTGAGGGTGACCCGGGTGAGGGTGTAGGCGCCGCCCCGGATGGGCAGGATGTTGTAACAGCTCGACACGCCGTAGTCGTCAAAGGTGTCCCGGTTGGCGGGATGGCTGCACAGGGCCGGGTTGGAGCAGGCCAGGGAACAGCGGATGGCCGCCTCTGCAAAGGCGTCGGGGGTGACCTCGGGGTCGTACTTCAGCGTGAAGTTGGGGACGGTGTTCTGCACCTCGGAGAGCACCTCCAGCAGCAGGCGGCCCGCCCGGGTGGCCGCCGGGCCCAGGTTGGCATGGCAGAAGGAGTCGGTGATGGTGCGGTCCAGATAGTTGAGGAAGAGGCGCAGCTTCCTGCGCGCCTCCTCGTCGCTCCAGCCGTCCAGGAAGGGGTCGATGAGGGTGTCCAGATTGCCCAGGTACACCGGGAAGTTGGTGATGGACGGCACATGGCGGTAGAGCGTCATCAGGGAAAAGAGCAGCTCGTCCAGATCCTGAGGCGGCGGCAGGCGGAGGAAGGCGCTGCCCTGGCGGACAAACGCTCCGTAGTCGGGCAGGATGTACCGGGGGCGGTAGGGGGCGTGCCCCTCAAAGAGGTCGTTGATGGCGCCGGTCTCAAAGAAATGGCGGGTGCGGGGCGGGATGTCCAGCACGTCGAAGGCATTTTCCGCCTCCTTGGCCAGGTTCATCAGCTTCTGCTCGTGGGTAAGGGTCTGCGAGGTCAGGGTGGCAAAGGCGCTGTCGGAATGAAACATGAAAATCCCTCCATCAGTGTATGGCCCGGCCGTCGGCCAGGCGCCGCTCCAGCTCCGCGCGGAGCCGGAGGTATTGGGGGTGGCTGAGCTGTATTTTTCCGCTCTGGATGTCGAGAAATCCCCGCTCCCGGAGGGCGCGCACCCCGCGGTTGACCGTGCGGGAGCAGACCCCGGTCTCGTCGCCGATGGCCGGGCGAGTCATGGGGATGCAGGCCGTCCCGCCTCCGGCGTTGGCCTCATACCAGGAGACCAGGAAGGAGAGAAGGCGGCTGTCGCTGTCCAGAGATAGGTAACCCCGCTCCCGCCGGGCCTGTTCCCACAGGCTGCGCACCACCTCCCGTACCCGGGAGAGGGTGGTGTCCCGGCCGGAGAAGAACCAGGAGAAGTAGTCCTCCCGGGCGAGTACCCAAAACCGGCAGGCGGTTCTGGCACGCACCTCGGCCAGAAAGCAATTTGCCCCGTACAGGGCCTCGTACTCCCCGAAGAGGGTGAGGGGGCCGAACTCGGAGTAGGTGTGGGAGGGGCGGCCCGGCCGTCCACCAGCACATAGACGCAGCGGCAGGGGGCGTCCTGCCGCACCACCACCTCTCCGGCGGCGCAGGAGAGCGGACTGGCCGGTGTTTCATCCGGCAGGCCGGAAAAAAGGGATGCCAGACGCCGGCGCAGCGTGAGAGACTCCTCCGCAAGCAGCTCCCGTATGGTCATAGGGCCGCACCTCCCGTTCCAATTCTGCCCCCATTATAACAAGCCACTGCCTCTAAAAAAAGGACATGTGTCTTCTTTTTGGCGCTTTCTTCTGTGGAAGATCATATTCTTAAGGATACCTTTATGGATCGTTCATAGTCCGTTCACCAATCCAGGGAAAAATCGGCGTAAGATCAACAGCGTCAGGAAGAAGTGACATCAACCTCCTCTCATCTCTCTTACCTCTCTGTTTACACACACACCGGAACAGGGGCGGCCCATCGGGCCGGCCCTGTCCCGGTAAAATATGCTTTGATCAGCCTCCGATTCAGCCGGGAGGCTGATTTTTTTGTCCCGGTGTACGGGAGTGTCCCTCAAAACCGCCGATCCCACCCAGGGACGGGGGGTTCGATCCGGGGAGGCGGTGGCAGAGCCGGCGAAGCGGATGTAGGATGCCGCATAGAGAGGGGGGGACAGGCGTGGCCAGACTGGCAGAGCTGGCAGACGGCTACATGGACGCGGCGGTGCGGCTGCGGATGGGGTTGGAGGAGGTCAGGGCGGAGTTGGAGACCGCCGAGGACGGTCGACGGCGGGCGCTGGAGGGGAGGGCCAAGCTGCTCCGGCAGATGCTGAAGGAGATGCGGGATTTGCGCCAACTGGCCGAGGGGTATTATACCAGGCCCCGGGACGGGACCTACACCATGTCCCAGATCTACGCGCCCCGGGTGGACAGCACGAAGCAGTGAGGGGGTGTGGAGGATGACTGAGGCCCAGGAGGTGCGTGCCCGGGCCAAGGCGCTGCGGGAGCGCCGGGAGGAGCTGGAGAAGGCCCTGGCGGGGGCTGCGGGGCCGGGTGCGCGCCCCCTGCGGCTGGAGCTGGCCCGGGTAAAGGAGGAGCTGGTAGACTGTACCCGGCGGCTGAAGGAGCTGATGCCCAGCCACAAGGTGCGCTGCCGCACCACCTGGGCGGGGGTGGACGGCTGGAGGTGGGACGACCTTCAGTACCAGACCTGGGTCGAGCTGGAGAGCTCTGAGGAACCGGACGGCCCCACGGAGCTGGACCACATGCGCCTGGCCGTCCGGCTGGCCCGGGAGCGGGCGGTGACGGACAAGCAGGGGGAGTACCTGGCACAGGTGGAGGGCGGGAAAAAGGCCGCCCAGGTGGCCCGGGAGGTGGGGCGGCACCGGGGGACGGTGAGCCGCACCGTGGGCCGGGGCCGGGCCAAGATTGCCAGGGAGGCAAAGGCGCTGTATGAGGTGCTCCAGGCCCAGCAGGAGCCGGGGCCGCTGGTGGTGGATCTGGCGGACAGCCGGGTGCTGGAGGCGGTGCTCTCCCTGCTGACGCCGCGGCAGCAGCTCTATCTCTACCTGTACTATGGGGAGTGGCTGAGCCTGCGGGAGATCGGGAGGCTGCTGCGGGTGGATCACGCCTCGGTGCTGCGCTCTATCCGGTGCGGGCTGGAGCGTCTGGGGGCGCTGGCGGTGGGAACCCGGGCGGAGGTGCGGGGGCTGGAGGAGCTGGAGGAGCGGCTGATGGCCCACTTCAACCAGCTAGAGCCCCCGGAGGAGGCGCTGCGCCCCCGGCACAAGGCCCCGGCCAGAGTGCCCAATCCCCGGCGGGAGCCGGCGCGGAAGCTCACCCTGCGGGGGCTGGTGGTGCGGCTGGTGCGGGGCGGGGAGGCCCGCACGGCGGAGCTGGGAGAGGGCCTGCGCCGGACGGAGGGCGGGCGCTGGGGGAGCGGCAGGCTGCTGGCCGCTCTGGAGGCATGGGTGGAACGCCTGCCCAGCCGGGGCAGGGAAAAGGAGGGAAGGCGGCAGAGGCTGGGCCGCCTGCTGCTCAAACTGTTTGAATGGATCAGGAGGGAATTGCATGCTGACAATCATCGAGATTAAGGCCCGGGAGGACGGCGGCCACGGCCTGCAGAGCCAGAGCCACCGGACGGAGTGCTGGCTGGAGGGGTGGCTTGCCGTACCGCCGGAGCTGGAGCAGACGGCCTGGGACTGTGCGGGCTACTGCGACCTGGACATACAGGACGGCAAGCTGGTGGGCCTGACGCCCCGGGAGCAGCCGCCCAAGCCGGAGCCGGACCTGACGCCCCAGTTCCGCACAGCCATGCTGTCCTATGCGGCCACCAGCACAGCCATCCCGGACAGCTATGCCCTGGACATGTCCGATCTGTTTCCCACCTGGGCGGCGGTACTGGCAGACGGCGAGGAACTGCCTGAGGGGCGGGTCCTCAACGACGGCGGCCAGCTCTACCGGGTGGTGCAGGCGGTGACACCCCAGGCCCACCAGGCCCCCCACGACGAGGGGATGCTGGCCGTCTACCGGCCCATCGACCGGGAGCACGCCGGTACGGCGGACGACCCCATCCCCTGGGTGTACGGCATGGATTGCCATGCGGGCAAGTGCTACCGCTACAACGGCAAGGTCTACCGGGTGGCCGAGGGCGGGGATATGCTCCCCTGCACCTGGCCCCCCGACACCCCCGGCATGTGGCAGTGGGAGGAAGTGCAGGCATAAGATGAAGGGGGCGGATTTGCCGCCCCCTTTTGAACCACAGGAGAAAGGATGAGAGCCATGGAGCGAGCGAACGGAGGGAACAGCAATGCTGAATAGCCGGGACATTGACCGGCTGCGCCCCGATGTGGCGGCCAACTGCCGCGCCTGGCTGGAGCTGTGCCGCGCGGCGGGGCTTCTGGTGCTGGTCACCGGAACCGTGCGGGATGAGGAGTACCAGCAATACTGTTTTGAAAACGGCACGGCCGCCACGCCTGTACCCAGCTTTCACGGGGAGCAGGCGGGGCTGGCCTTCGACTTCTGCCAGAACATCAAGGGACAGGAGTATTCGGATTCCGCGTTCTTTCAGCGGGCCGGAGAGCTGGGGGAGCAGGTGGGCTTTGAGTGGGGCGGCCGGTGGAAGAGCTTCCCTGACCGGCCCCATCTCCAGTGGAGCGACGGCGGAAAATACACCAGCAGTATGATCCGGGCGGGGGACTACCCGCCCGCCATGCCCCCATATCGAGAGGAGGACACCGACATGACGAAAGAGGAAATTCAGGCCATGATCGATGCGGCCGTGGCGGCCCCCCCGCCGCCCGGCCGCCCGGCCGCCGGTCTACACCAGTGTGGAGAACTGCCCCGCGTGGGCCAGGGAGACGGTGCAGAGGGCCGTTGACGAGGGCGTGCTGCGGGGAGACCAGGGCGGCGGACTCCGCCTGACCGACGACAACCTGGTTAACCTTCAGATGCTCCGCAACCTGGGCCTGCTGGACGGGGGCGGGGCCTGATGGACCACATCAACGGCTTCAAGGCCGCCGTGGCCGCTGTCCTGGGCTGCCTGACCGCCCTGTGGGGATGGTTCGGCTGGCTGGTGGTGGCGTGGGTGGCCTGTATGCTGCTGGACTACGCCACCGGCACCGCCGCCGCCCTCAAGGCGGGGAAGTGGTCCTGCAAGGCGGCCCGGGAGGGCCTCTGGCACAAGGTGGGAGCCATGGCCGCCGTCCTGGTGGCCGCCATCCTGGACGGGGTGCTGGGCTTGATCCTGGATCATATCCCCGCCCTGACCCTTCCCTTCGATTATACGGTATTTCTCACGGTGCTGGTGCTGGTCTGGTATATCCTGACCGAGCTGGGGAGTATCGTGGAAAATGCCGGGCGGCTGGGAGCCCCTTTGCCTGCATGGCTGTCCAAGGCTATTGCAGCGCTGGAGTCCGGCGTGGACAGTGCCGGAGATAAACTGACCCAAGGGGAGCAGAAAGAATAAAAAGGAAAAAGCCTGTAGTCAAACGACTACAGGCTTTTTGCGTCACCGTGGTATAAGGAGTTCCCCAGGTTGTTCGGAGGAATCTGTTGCGCTCCGGTTGATAAACGCATGTTGGCACCTGACGGGGTAAGGTGGAATCTTTGTCGGAATCTGCCAGGAAAGCGCCTTTACACCTACAGAGGAAAGGGGAAAAATAAAATCCGCTGCCCAGTTGTTGTGCTAGGCAATAGAGAAATGGGTTGGGACCTGTTTTACCCCGTCTCGGAGAGGAAGTGTTCTGAGGCATCCTGAATGGCCTGTACCAGTTCCTGTAGCGCTGGGTATTGGCGGCAGGCCTGTTCGGAGTAAAACAGGCAAAAATCACCCTTGGTATAGTCCGCCTCAAAAGGGATGTAGGTGAGCTCGCCGGCCGCCACGCCCTCGTAGCGCATTAGAATCGGGTAGTAAGAGAGGGCGTAGACGTCTGTGTGGGATTGGACCAGATTGATGATGCTGTCCACGGACTCCATATGGATGATGTGAGCAGGGGACACGATAGGAATGATGTTATTCAGGGCCGGGGCAAGAGGGAGGGAGGGAGAGTCCAGATGGGAACGCAGGGCCAGATAGTATTCCCGCAGATCGGCGGGGGTGATGGATGTCCTGCCGGCCAGCCGGCTGTGCTTGTTGACGAGACAGCAGTATTCCCCCTGGAACAGAATCAGAGGGGGGTTACCCTGCTCTCTGCTGTAGGCTTCAGCGGGGTTACCCTTAGTACAGACGAAAAGAGCCAGTGCGGGCCGCTTGACATTCTGGGAGATATGCAGCTCCGGCGTCGCGGTAATTTCGCAGTTGACCTGTATATCGGGATGCCGCTTTTTAAAGTCCAGGATCACATCGGGAAGAAGAAAGTTCGGAAAGGAAGCCTGAATAAAGACATCAACCACCTGCGGGGAGCGCTGGTTGGACAGGCTCAGCCAGTGATTGTAGTAGGAAACCACCTGCTTAACCTCGGGCAGAATGCTCTTTCCTGCCGCAGTGAGTTGGATTCCTGCTTTATTGCGCAGAAAGAGCTGCACGCCGATCTCCTTTTCAAAGAGCTGCAGGGCCTTGGTGAGGCTGGGCTGGGAGATATACAGCTTTTGGGCCGCCTCGTTGATCGAGTGGGATTCCGCCAGCGTAATGAGGTACTCCAATGTCTGTATTTTCAATGGGCAACCTCCTCTCAAAAGGATATATCTCTTTTTTATAGATCCCTAACTTTTTATATATTATCTAAAAAACCGATCTTATGATATCTTGAATATGACAAGAATGTCAATAAAAATATAAAAAGAAAAGAGGTTTTAACATGACAAAGCGTGAGAGATTCCTCAACGTCCTGGCGAACAAGCCGGTGGACCGCGTGCCTGTCGCATTCTTCCACCACTTCCTGGAGGATTGGCACGACTTCGGCCTGGGTGTGGAGAACGACGCGGTGTTTGAGAAGAACATTGAGGGCCACCGCACCGCCTGTAAGATCTTTAACCCCGATGTGGCGAAGATTATGAACGACTCCCTGATGCTTATGCCGGTGGAAGCGTCTTTTGTAAAGACGGCCTCCGATCTTCGGAAGATCGAGCCCCTGTCCATGAACTCCAAGTTTGCCCAGCGCACTCTGGAGCTGACCAAGCGGGTCTGCGAGATCTATGCGGAAACCGGAGCTCCGGTGTACGCCACGAGCTTTTCGCCCACCCTGGTGCTCCGCAGCGCCCTGCCGGAAGGCCGCAGACCCGGCCTGGGCGGCCCCGAGACCGTGATCAAGCGGTTCATTCAGGAGGACCCGGAGGCGCTGGGCGTGGCCTGCAAGGCGGTGAGCGAGGGCATTATTGAGCTCAACCGCCTGCTGCTCAAGGAGTGCGGTGTGGACGGCATCTACCTGAGCGTCAACAACCAGTCGGGATTTTTCCCCGAGGAGGTCTACCGCACCTTCATCTCTCCCCACGAGAAGGCCGTTCTGGACGACGCCAACACCCTCAGCGATGTGAATATCCTTCACATCTGCGGGTTCATCGGGAAGGGCAATGATCTGAACCTGTTCACCGGCTTTGACGCCGCCGCCTATAACTGGGCTGTTCACACTGAGAAGGTCTCTCTCAGCGAGGGCAAGAAGCTCTTCGGCGGGAAGGCGGTCTTTGGCGGCTTCGAGCAGTCCGGCGTGCTCTACAAGGGAACCCGGGAAGAGGTGGAGGCCTGCGCCTGGAAGATTCTTGACGAGGCCGGCCAGGTAGGCATCATACTGGGCGCTGACTGCACTGTCCCCGCGGATATCGACGATAACCGGCTGGAGTGGGTCCGTCAGGCCGCCATTCGGTATGCCGGGCGGTAAAGGGAGCGCAATACCATGCTGAAACCCGAGATACAAGCGGCGTACATTGCGATTTTGAACGAGGAGCTGGTACCGGCCACCGGCTGTACCGAGCCCATCGCCGTGGCCTATGCTGCGGCCAAGCTGCGCCAGGTGTTGGGCGCCCAGCCGGAACGGGTGCGGGCGGAGATCTCCGGCAACATCATCAAGAACGTCAAGAGCGTGGTGGTGCCCAATACCGGCGGCCTGAAGGGGATCAAAGCTGCCATCGCGGTGGGCATTGTGACCGGCGAGGCCGACCGGGAGCTGGAGGTCATCTCCTCCGTCCCGGCCGGGCGCCACGAGGAGATCGCCGCCTATATGGAGCGCACTCCGATTGAACTGGTCTGCCCGGATACACCGCGGATGCTGGACATCCGTCTCACCGGCTGGGCCGGAGGACACAGCGCCGTGGTCCATATTGCCAACAACCACAGCAACATTGTGTGCATTGAAAAGGACGGGGAGCGGCTGCTGGAGAAGCCCCTGGAAAACTCCTCCGAGTCCGGTCTGACTGACAAGAGCATCCTCAATTTGAGGGACATCCTGGACTTCGCCGGTACCGTGGAGCTGTCCCGGGTCTCTGGGCTGCTGGAGCGGCAGATCCAGTATAACAGCGCCATTGCCGAGGAGGGGCTCAGGCACGACTGGGGCGCCAACATCGGCTCCACTCTGCTGAAGACCTACGGCGACGATGTGCGGGTGGAGGCCAAGGCCTGGGCCGCCGCGGGCAGCGACGCCCGCATGAGCGGCTGTGAGATGCCGGTGGTCATCAATTCCGGTTCGGGCAACCAGGGGATTACATCCTCTCTGCCGGTGGTCCGCTACGCCAAGCATCTGGGGGCCACCCAGGAGCAGCTCTACCGGGCGCTTCTGGTCAGTGACCTGGTGACCATCTACCAAAAGGCCGGGATCGGCCGCCTGTCCGCCTACTGCGGCGCCGTCAGCGCCGGTGTGGGGGCCGGGGCGGGGATCGCCTACCTCCAGGGGGCGGACTATGATGCCATCGCCCACACCATCATTAACGCCGTGGCCATCCTGTCCGGTACCATCTGTGACGGCGCCAAGCCCTCCTGCGCGGCCAAAATTGCGGCCAGCGTAGACGCCGGACTCCTGGGCTATCAGATGTATCTCAGCGGCCGGAATTTTCAGGGAGGAGACGGCATCGTGGGGCAGGATGTGGGCGAAACGGTCGCCAATGTGGGCGTCCTGGCCAAAGAGGGGATGCGCTCCACAGACCGCACGATTCTTCAGATCATGACCCAATAGAAACGTCTTAAAAGGCAACGCACCGTGAGATAAGGAGACAGAGAAGGGAGAAACGTATGAAACCAAAAGAGAAATCCGGGTTTGCAAAGACTTTTTCCATCTGGTTTGGTATGGGCGCCCTGATGTTTGGTACCTACTGCGGGGCCAGCATGGCATCCGGAGTCTACGCTACCACGTATATCGTCCCGCTGGGCGGAGGCTGGGCGCTGGCCTGGCTTCTGATGTTCTTCGTATTTATGACCTTCTTCTGCGCCATCGGACTGGACTTTGTCCGGGCGTACAAGGTAAGAAACTACAACGAGTATTATTTGGCGCTTTACGGCGTGCACAAGCCCGGCGCAAACCGGTGGATCAAAGGCGGCGTGACCATCTTCTTTGATATTTTCACCGTGATGAAGGGCCTGGTCAACGTGGCGGCCACGGTTGCGCTTTTTGCGGAGCTGATGCACTCCCTGCTGGGGGTGCCCATGCTGATTGCCAGCATCATTGGTATCCTGCTGTTCGCCGTACTCACCATCTATGGCGCCGCATTCCTGCGCAAGTTCAATACGCTGATGACGATTGCGCTGATTGTGAGCCTGGCGGTGATCCTGTTTTCCGTGATCAAGATCCGGGGCGCCGAGATGGCCAGCCTGATCGGCAACTTCAACGAGGGCCTGGACTGGGGCAATACTACGGTAAAGGCCCATTTCCTGATGTTCCTCTCCTATTGCTTCAACACCTCTGCCTGGGGCTCCACCATGAGCAACTATGCCGACCAGATCCGCGACCGGCGGGATGCCATCGGGTCCGGCGTCATGATCGGCCTGCTGGTCACCTCTCTGTTCGCGGTCACCGGAGCGATTATTCTCCCCTTCATGCCGGAGGCAATGACGAGCACCCCCATTCTGATGATCTGCCAGGAGTACTTTGCTCCCGCCCTCACCGCCATCTACTGGGTAGTGGTTATTCTGGCGGTTGTATCCACCGCGCCCAGCTTTACCTTCAACATCTCCAACCGGTGGGCCAATGCGTGGAAGACCAATAAGCTCTCCCATAAAGCAAAATTTTTCCTCATCTCTCTGGTTTTCCTGCTGGCGTGCGGCCTGCTCTCCTCGGTGGGCCTGCTCACGATTGTCAAAAAGGGCTATACCTTCCTGGGCAATATCGCCTTCTTTGCCATCATCATCCCTATGTTTATCGCCATCCCCCGCGTGATCAAGAAGGATCGGGAGGAGAAGAGCAAGAGTTCCCAAGGCTAAGCAGAAAGGACGGCAGAGCATGAAAGAAATCATATGGAAGCCGGAGCTGCACCGCTTTGGGAGCTGCAAGGAGTTCGTGGAGGAATTCCGGCTGGGTGCGTCCGACCTGATCCTGACCAACGAGTACATCTACCAGCCCTACTTCGGGGCGATGAACCTGGAGTGTACCGTGCTGTACCAGGAGCAGTACGGCATGGGTGAGCCCACCGACGTGATGGCGGAGGCCATCCTGCGGGATGCGGCCGCCACGGGCTGCAGCCGGGTTGTGGCCATCGGCGGCGGCACGGTCATCGACATCGCCAAGGTGCTGGCGGTGGGCGGCGGGGAGAGCATTGACGAGCTGTACGGCATGGCGCCGGAGCTGCCCAAGCGGCGGGAGCTGCTCCTCATCCCCACCACCTGCGGCACGGGCAGCGAGGTGACCAACATCTCAATTCTGAACCGGACCCGCCTGGGGACGAAGATGGGGCTGGTGGGGCCGGCCATGTACGCGGACGCGGCGGTGCTCATCCCGCAGCTCCTGGAGGGGCTGCCCTTCGGGGTATTTGCGACGAGCTCGATCGACGCGCTGGTGCACGCGGTGGAGTCCAGCCTGTCGCCGAAGGCGACGCCGTATACCAAGCTGTTCGGGTATAAGGCCATTGAGATGCTCATCCGGGGATATCAGACGATCGCCCGGGAGGGGCGGGAGGCCCGCCTGCCCCTGCTGGAGGACTTCCTGATTGCGTCGAACTATGCGGGCTTTGCATTCGGTACGGCTGGGTGCGCGGCGGTGCACGCCATGAGCTACCCGCTGGGGGGAAAATACCACGTGCCCCACGGGGAGAGCAACTACGCGATGTTTACCGGTGTGTTGAAGAACTACATGGAGATTAAGCAGGACGGCGAGCTTGCGGTGATGAACCGCTATCTGGCGGAGCTGCTGGGCTGCGGGGTTCCGGAGGTATATGACCGGCTGGAGGATCTCCTGAACCAGATTCTGCCCAAGAAGCCGCTGCACGCCTACGGGGTGACGGAGGCGGATCTGGAGGAGTTCACCAGGAGCGTGATGGAGACCCAGGGCCGGCTGATGGGCAACAACTTCGTCCCTCTGGATGTGGCGCGGGTGCTGAAAATCTATACTGAGCTCTATTAAACGGCAGTAGGGGGGGAACTTCCGCCGCCCTACTCCCGTCTCAGACGCTTTTTATAAGAAAGAAAAACAGGGGTTGACTTTTGTGTAACACAAGGGTATAGAATGGGGCATACAGGGGGAAGAGGGCCGCAGGAGCGCCCCACAGAGCGGAACGGGTGCCGCAGTCCAGTTTCCGCGCGGAGGCGCTCCCGGCGGGCCTCGCACGATCTTAATTGAAGAAGGAGCAAAGGGCTATGATTAAGTACAAAGCAAAGAATTCCTTGAAGTCTCCCCGGTTTGCCGGTGTAAAGACCTTCATGCGCATGGAGCACGTGGTCACCACCGACGACATCGACTTTGCCGTGGTCGGCATCCCCTACGACACCTGCGCCTCCTTCCGGGTGGGCACGCGCCTGGGGCCTGCCGCGATCCGCGACGCCTCCGCCCTGGCGGCCAAGCCCTTTAACGGCCCGCTGAATGTGGGTATTTTTGACTGGTGCTCCGGTGTGGATTACGGCGATCTGGGGTCTGTGCCCGGCTATATCGAGGAGTCCTTTGAGCTCATCACAGAGGGAATGCTGCCCTTCTTTGAGAAGGGGATTGTGCCAGTGGCCATGGGCGGCGACCACAGCGTCACCCTGCCCGAGCTGCGGGCCTGCGCCAAGGTAAACGGCCCTGTGGCGCTGATCCACTTTGACGCCCACTACGACACCATTCACGAGTACTTCGGCAAGCCGTACAACCACGGCACCCCCTTCTATCACGCGGCGAAGGAGGGGCTGGTGGACACCTCCAAATCCATCCAGGTGGGCATCCGCGAGGGGCTGTACGGCCCGGAGGATCTGACCAACTCCACCGATCTGGGCTACCAGGTGCTGCGCGCCGACGAGTGCCACAAGATGGGCATGGAGGCCGTTCTGAAGGCCATCCGCGCGCGGGTGGGCAGCGCCAAGGCCTTCCTGACCTTCGACATCGACTTCCTGGATCCCGCCTATGCGCCGGGAACCGGTACGCCCGTACCCGGCGGCTTCACCACCGCCCAGGCCCTGGAGCTGGTGCGCGGTCTGGCAGATCTGAATATCGTGGGCTATGACGTGGTGGAGGTCTCTCCCCCGTATGATCCCACCGGCATTACCTCCATTGCCGCGGCGGGCCTCATGCAGGAGTTCATCTCCCACGTGGCCTATAAAAAGAAAAACGGCATTGTCTTCTAATTTTTTGCACTCCACCTCAACTCTCTATATTCTCTTTTCGCGCAAAAACCATCCGGGCCCGGCCGATTTTTCGGCCGGATGGATTTTGCGCAGAGCAGAAAGACGCCGGCGGAGCCGCTAAGACTCCGCCGGCCGCACCGGTACCTGGATCTCCATCAGCGTCTCGTCGGGATCGCTGGTGAGGGTGACGTCAATTTTGTAGAACTGAAAAATCATTCCATTCAGGACCCAGCCATGCTCCGCCATATATGTATGCAGGCGGGCAAAGGAGGGGTGGTACCGCTCCAGCTCGCCTCTGCGGTAATTCATACACAGGTAATCCCCCGGGGGTATCGTGCGCTTATGCTCGGACTCAATGGCGTCACGCTCCACAAAGATCATGGGGACGGCGGGAATATAATCGTCGCTGGGCTCCAGCAGGTGCCAGTCCGCGTAGACGCCGATACGGTCGCTGGCCAGGATGGGGGCCACCTCGTCCAGGTAGCGCTCCAGCCGGGTGAAGGCAAAGGCGTGCTCCCGGGAGCCGCCGGCAGGCTCTCCGAAGGTAATCATATACCGCTGGGGAAAGGCGCGGCAGAAGACCTTGTCCACCGGCGGGGGCGGGGTGATCTCACTCAGAAAGTGGAGCTTGCGGCGCAGAATTTCGCTGAGAAGCTGCTGTTTGCGGATCTCCTCCTCCAGCAGCTCCAACTGATGGAGGAGAAGCTGGTGGGATTTCCTCAAATTGCGGCCCGAAAAATAGTCGGTGATGTCGTGGATGGACATGCCAAGCTGCCGCAGCTCCTTGATGGTGCCAAGTTTTTCGTATTGGCGGATGGAATAGTAGCGGTAGCGGGTTTGGGGATCTACATAGTCCGGTGTGATCAGTCCAATACGGTCATAGTACCGAAGCGTTTCGCTGGTCACTTGCCGCAGCTTCGCAAGCTCTGTGATGGACAACAGATTTTCCTTGATGGGACTCACCTCCTGCGCGGATAAGACATTCTATCACAGGCGGCCGGACCTGTCAAAAGGCTCTTATATTAGTGAAATTAAATAAAAATAGCAAATAATTACTGTGAGAATAAAACAAAATGCTGCACGAGAGAGAAAGATGCATTGACTTTTGTGTAACACAAAGGTATATGCTCGTTACAGACGGAAAGAGCGGCCCCCCCCTGGCCGCACTTTTTCCTCAGACTCAGCGCCTCACTGCGGCAATTCCCCAATTCCACTTTCTTAAAACAGAGAACAAACGGAGGGCTTTATTATGCAGGAAAATAATATGTCCGTTTTTGGCACCGTGATCCGCAACGAAGAGATTGCCGATTTCATGCGCCTTCTGAATCTGGCGCGCGAAATCTTCAAGCAGGAGCTGACGGTGGTGGAGATCATGCCGGGCGGCCTGACCAATAAGAATTTCCGGGCCGTGACCGAAGACGGCACCCAGATTGCCATCCGCCTGGCCGGACAGGGTACCGCCAACTATATCAACCGCCCTGGTGAAAAGCACAATGCCGGTGAGATCGCCGGGCTGGGCATTGCGCCGGAGATCTATTACTACGATCCCAAGACGGGTTCACAAATTGTTGAGTACATTGATGCGCCCACCATGCACCCCGTGGACTTTCAGACCCGGGACGAGGTACTGGTCAAGGCGGGAGCGGTCATGCGCCGCTATCACGACAGCGGCCTGGAGTTCAAGACCTCCTTCGATCCCGTCGCCAAGATTGACGAGTACAAGGCCATCCTGGACGAGCACAGCTACGGGAAGTGCTACGAGGGCTGGGAGCGCATGGTGGAGGCGCTGGAGCGCATCCGCGCCGCCTACGCCAAGCAGCCGCCCCGCCGGGTGCCCTGCCACAACGACGCGCTGGCGGAGAACTTCATGCTCCAGGGCGAGCAGATGCGGGTCATCGACTGGGAGTACGGCGGCATGAACGACGGCTACTACGACATCGCCTGCGTCTGCGTGGAGAACCCCCTGGACGCCCACTGTGAGGATGTGTTCTTCCGCGCCTACTGCGGCGGCGAACCCAGCGAGGAGGCCAAGGCCCGCCTGCTGATCAACAAGTTCCTGGTGACCTCCCACTGGTCTACCTGGTCGCTGGTTCAGATCTGCTACGGCAAGGACGCGGAATTCTACTGGGAGTACGGCCGTACCCGTGCAGTCCAGGCCTGCTCCTTCCTGGACGACCCCAGCTTTTCCCGCAGCCTGACCCTGCTGGGCGGCTGACGGGCAGGAGGGGCAGCCCATGGAATTCATCGGAACGCTCATTACTTATCTTATGATGGCCTGCTGTGTCGCCGGCGGAATCTCCTACATTGTCAATGACCAGTCGGAGCTGGGCCGGGCCTTTCAGGACGGCCTGCACGCCATGGCGAACATGTTCATCCCCATTTGCGGGCTGATGGCCTCGGTTCCCTTCCTGAAAGTCTTCATCTCCAAGGTGTTCGGGCCGGTATTCGCCCTCTTTGGCGGAGATCCGGTGGTAGCCGCCGCGATCATCATGCCGCCGGACTGCGGTTCCTTCGCCCTGGCCACCGAGATCGGCCAGAGCGCGGATCTGTTCCCGGTGATCATCGCCATCGGCTTCATGTGCGCCTCTACCATCGCCTTCAACGTCCCCATCGGCCTGTCCATGCTGGACAAGGGGGATCACAAATACCTGGCCCTGGGCACCATGAGCGGCTTCCTCTCCGTGCCCTTCGGCGTGTTCATCACCAGCGTCATCGTGATGTTTACCCACCCGGCCATCCGTTCCACCTTCTCCAGTGTGGGCGAGCCGGATCATGTGGTGATGCTGACCCTGGGGATGCTCCTGCGCAACATGATCCCCCTGGTGGTCATCTGCGTGCTGCTGGCCCTGGGGCTGAAGTTCTTTCCCAACGGGATGGTCAAGGGCTTCATGGTGTTTGGAAAGCTGATGACCGGCGCCCTCACCCTGGTGGTGGTGGCCTGCATCCTCCAGCACTACACCGGCCTGTTTACCGACATTCTGGGCGTCGGCTGGGGCTTTGATCCCATACTGGCCGACGAGGAGAACACCTTCCGGGCCGTGGAGCTGCTGGGCACCATCGCCATGATGCTCACCGGCGCCTTCCCCATGGTGACGCTGATCCGCCGGTATTTGGGCAAGCCCCTGGAAAAGCTGGGCCGTCTGGCCGGGCTGGAGGCCAGCGGGAGCGTGGGCCTGGTGGCCTGCCTGCCCAACGGCCTGGCGATGTTCCCCTTTGTAAAGGAGATGCGCCCCCGGGACAAGGTGGTGTGTATGGCCTTCCTGGCCTGCGGCGGATACAGCCTGGGGGACTTCCTGGCCTTCAACGTCAATTTCCAGCCCAATCTGCTGGTTCCCGTGTTTGTGGGGCAGATCTGCGGCGGCATCATCGGCATCCTGTTTGCAAAGCTCCTGGCGGTTCCGCAGGTGCGGGCGCTGGAGCGGGAGACGGCAGTGTGAGACACGCGGGGCGGGCCTTTTCGGCCCTCCCCGCGTGTTGTGGTTCTCCGTCTTGGGCAGCAGAAACGGGCATTCATCTGGATGCCAGCGTTCTCAAAATTCAATGCAATCAGATATTGCAAAGTCTCGATGAACCAACTTGAAGCATGTCCGGGCCTTTGCGGGCCGCGCCGTCCCCAGCATGAAAATGCGGAAAGGGGAGCCGTCCTCTGGGCGGTAAAGATCAAAGCAAAAAGGACATCCTTACGGATGTCCTTTTATGGTGGAGACGACAGAACTCGAATCTGTGACCCCTTGCGTGTGAAGCAAGTGCTCTACCGGCTGAGCTACGCCTCCATATATTGGTGACCCGTACGGGACTCGAACCCGTGTTACCGCCGTGAAAGGGCGGTGTCTTAACCACTTGACCAACGGGCCAGGTTGCCCAAGCGGGGCGGGATACTCCTGAAGGGAAGTCCCAAAAGACGGCGCGGTGCCGTCTTTTGGGGTCTGGTAGCGGCACCTGGATTTGAACCGGGGACACTGCGGGTATGAACCGCATGCTCTAGCCAACTGAGCTATGCCGCCATTGAAAACCCCCTGTCGGACAGGGCAGGATTCAGTATACGCGATCATTCCCGTTTTGTCAATTGTTTTTTTGAAAAAAATTAGTCGATTTTGTAGCCGACGCCCCAGACGGTCTTGATGAACCGGGGATTGCGGGAGGGCTCGCCCATTTTTTCCCGCAAGCGGCGGATATGAACCATAACCGTATTATTGCGGTCCAGGTATTTCTCCCCCCACACGCTCTCAAAGAGCCGCTCGGCGGAGATGACCTGGCCCCGGTTCTCACAGAGCATCCAGAGAATGTCAAACTCAATGGGGGTGAGGCCCAGCTCCCGGTCGTAGAGGGTACACTCGTGGGTGGCCCGGTTGATGACCAGGCCGTTGAAGTCAATGATGTCCCGGCAGTCGCCGGCCTTGTCAGCCTCGTTGTAGCGGGTGTAGCGGCGCAGCTGGGCTTTGACCCGGGCCATCAGCTCCAGCGGGTTGAAGGGCTTGGTAATGTAGTCGTCCGCGCCGATGGTGAGGCCGGTGATCTTGTCCATGTCCTCCGCCTTGGCGGTGAGCATGAGTACAGGGAAGTGGTGCTCCTTGCGGATTTCCCCGCAGAGGGTAAAGCCGCTGATGTCGGGGAGCATCACGTCCAGGATGGCCAGGTCCAGAGCCTGGTTCCGCACCACGGCCAGCGCCTCGGTACCGGTGCCGCACTTGAACACGGTGCACCCCTCGCTCTTCAAATAGACCTCTACCAGATCGGCAATCTCCGGCTCGTCGTCCACAACCAGAATCCGCGCGTCCATGGCATCCGCCCCCTTTTCCAGGACATTATAGCCAAAGCGGCGGCGGCAAGTCAAGGGCGGGGCGTAATTGTAAGAAAAACATCAGAACTGCTGGGCGGGGCCAGGCGAACCCTGGCCGCGCGGAGCGGTTAGCCTGACGCCCGGTTCATTTTCTGAATCACCAACCCGGTCTGCACATTCCGGCCGTCCACACTGCTGCTGTAAGTCAGGGAGAAGGTGGTGGGGGCCGGAGCGTAAAAGCTGAGTGCCCGGGCTCCGCCTGCAGTGGAGTCGCTTCCGGCGGTACGGAAATAGATGCCCAGGTCGATGCGGGCCTGGCCGTTGAACGACGGGGTGATCTGAAGATACCCAGGTGAGGCCAGGATCACAAACACGTCGAAAAAGACCTGGTAATAGCCGGGCTGGAGCCGAAGCTGCTGGGTGCCGCTCAGTGTGATATTGCCTGTGGGGTCATTCAGCAGCTCATAGAGCGGAATCTGTCCGTTGTTGGGGACGGATCGTACATCGGAGTAGTAGGAAGCAAAGACATCCTCACCCGGTCCACCCGCAGGACCAGTGGGGCCAGTGGCGCCGGGCGTCCCCTGCGGGCCTGTCGGTCCGGCGGCACCCTGGGGACCCTGGGGCCCGGTGGCTCCGGCTGGGCCGGGAAGTCCCTGCGGCCCGGTGGGGCCGTCCATGCCCCGGATGCCCTGAGGGCCGGTGGGCCCGGTGGCCCCTGCCGCCCCCCGCGGGCCTGTTGGTCCGGCGGCGCCCTGGGGGCCCTGGGGCCCGGTTGTTCCGGCTGGGCCAGGAAGCCCCTGCGGCCCGGTGGGGCCGTCCATGCCCCGGATACCCTGAGGGCCGGTAGGCCCAGGCACACCCTGGGGACCTTGGCCTCCGGCAGGGCCCTGCGGCCCCGTGGTTCCAGAGGGCCCGGGGGGGCCCTGCGCTCCGGCGGCGCCCTGGGGGCCCGTCGGTCCCCGCTCCCCCTGCGGCCCGGTTGGCCCGGGGGGGCCTGTGGGCCCGGACGGGGAGGGCGGACAGGGCGGATATGGGGGGCAGGGCGGCGGACAGCCGCAGGGGTCAAAACAGTATTTCATGACAATTACCTCCCGGGCCATTCTATGCTGTGACCCACCCCGGCGCCAAAGGCGGCTAGTGACTTTTCTGAAAAAGGGTGGTACAATCATTTTTAGTATAAATGGAGGCATCCTATGAATGAGTTTGACGCCCTGCTGGCCCGGGCGGTGGAGCAGGCCAGAGCCCTCGGTATCCCGGTGTCGGCCCGCATCTCCCCCCGCGTGGCGGTCAACCGCCGGGCAGTGACCCGGTTCGGCTGTTGCATCCGGCGGGGTGGGGAGTATGTGATTGAGCTGTCCGAGCGGCTGCTGGAGGCGGAGGAGCGGGCGTGTATGCAGACCCTGGCCCACGAAGTGCTCCACACCTGCCCCGGCTGCCGCAACCATGGGGCCCTCTGGAAGGAGTACGCCGCGCGGATGAATGGGGCCTACGGCTATGCCATCTCCCGTACCGGCACCTGCGAGGCGCTGGGGGTGGCGGATGTGCGGCCGGTGCGCTACCGGCTGGTGTGCGAGCGCTGCGGGCAGGAGTTTTGCCGGAGCCGCCGCTCCCCGCTGGTGGATCACCCGGAGCGGTACCGCTGCCGGTGCGGTGGCGTGCTGCGCCGCAGCAACTGAACCTGTCTGGAGAAGGTGTTCCCAACGGAAAAGAAAAATAAGAAGGCCCTGTTCAATCGTATTTTCTCCATCGCCGGCCTGTCCATCGGCGGCGCGATTCTGGCGGGGCTCATCGTGTATGTGGCCCGTACTATGGATGTGAGGGCCCTGCTGGCCTCCATCCAGCCCCTGTGGCTGCTGGGGGCAGCCCTGTGCGTCCCCCTCAGCGAAAGCGTGGACGCGCTGATCTTTTACGGTATGGGCCGCTCGGCGGGCTGTCCCGTCAAGTTGGCGGGCTGCTTTGATGCGGCCTATATTGGGGAGTTTTACTACAAGCTGGGCCCCGCCGGCGCGCCGGTGCAGCTCAAGCTGATGTACGATGCGGGCATGAGCGCCACCTACACCGCCTCCATCTACACCTGGAAGGCAGTGGCCAACACCATGGTTTACACCGGCTATGCAGTGGCCGCCCTGGCCTATGAGCTGTTCTGGCGGCGGGAGGGGCTGGGCCCCGCCGTGGCGGGGGCGGGGGCGCTGATCGCCCTCTACGTGTTTCTGTGCGGGCTGGCCCTCTTTACCGCCGTGCGGCCGGAGCCTATTCAGCGTCTGATCCGCCGCATCCTCACCTTCCTCGCCCGCCACTGGAAGGTGATGGCCAGGGAGGGCATGGTGGACAAGGGCATGGAAAAGGTGGACGAGTTCTGCGCACAGCTCCGCGCCCTCAAGGGCAACCGCCGGATGCTGGCGGGCCTGTTCGCGGGCATGTTTGTGGAGCTCACGGCCCTGTTTGCCATTCCCTTCTTCCTCTACCGGGGGCTGGGTCTGACAGGGGGCTCTTTCTGGGAGCTGGTGCTGGTCCAGTGCCTGGTGCTGGTGCTCTCCCGCATCATCATGCTCCCAGGCAACGCCGGCGGCGCGGAGGGGAGCTTCTACCTGTTCATGGGCCCCCTGTTCGGCCGGCATCTGGCGGTGGGGCTGGTGCTGTGGCGCTTTGCCGCCTTTCTGGAGGTTCTGCTGCTGGGCGGGGCCTGGTCGGTGCTCCGCTTTGCGCAGCGCTCGGCGGCCGGACACGGGACATAGGAGGAGAACGTCTTGGATGGAAAATATACCCGCCTCAAGCTGAAAATGCTGCTGCTTGTGGTGCTGGGCACCCTGATCGCGGGGGGCGTGGGCATCTTTCTGCTGGAGGTGGTGGTGGATGGGGTGCTCCAGGACCCCTTCGCCCGCTTTTTCCTCTGGGCGGCCACCACCCTGTTCGGCCAGAGCCCGGAGGGGGCGGCGGAGCTCTACCAGCGCTATATCCGCAACAACAAGCAGGAGATCCTCACCCTGGGTACCATGCTGCTGATGCTCATCGCCTTCTACCTGGCCATGGGCCGGTTTACCCGCTGGCTGGACGACATCCGCTCGGCCACCCGCCGGCTGGTGGAGGCCCAGGCGGAGCCGGTGGAGCTGCCCCGGGAGCTGGCCCCCATCCAGGAGGATCTGAACGCCATCCAGCGGCAGCTCCGGGCGCGGGAGGCGGCGGCCAGGGAGAGCGAGCAGCGCAAGGGGGATCTGGTGGCCTTCCTGGCCCACGATCTCAAGACCCCGCTGACCTCGGTGGTGGGCTACCTCACCCTGCTGCGGGACGACCCCGGCCTGGACGCCGCCCAGCGGGCCAAGTTCACCGGCATCGCCCTGGACAAGGCCCGGAGGCTGGAGGAGCTGCTGGGGGAGTTTTTCGACATCACCCGGATGGATCTGGACAGCGGGCCGGGGGAGCGCCAGCCCATCCAGCTGTCCATGCTGCTGGAGCAGCTCGCCGACGAGTTCTACCCCCTCTTTGCGGAGAAGCAGCTCCGGTGCACGGTGGAAATTCAGCACCACCTAGTGGTGCTGGGAGACCCGGACAAACTTGCCCGGGTCTTTGATAACGTGCTGCGCAACGCCGTCAGCTACTCCACCCCCGGCGGCCGGGTGGACATCCAGGCCAAAACCGTAGGGCGTCAGGCGGAGATCACCATCCGAAACGAGGGGCTGGAGATCCCCGAGGGGGAGCTGGCCAACATCTTCCAGAAGTTCTACCGGCTGGACGCCGCCCGCTCCTCCCGCACCGGCGGGGCCGGGCTGGGGCTGGCCATCGCCAAGGAGATCGTGGAGAGCCACGGAGGGAACATCCGCTGCGAGAGCAACGGGCGGCTTACCAGCTTCGTCATCTCTCTGCCACTTTATAAGGAGGTGCGCCATGTCTTTAAACGAAACCGCGCTGGCCTGTCTGAACCGAAATAGGCTGCTCTACTTAAACATGCTGGAGGTGCTGCGACGGGGCTCGGCGGAGCTGCTTTGGGCCGGGGAGGGCGGGGTGCTGCTCTATGACCGGGGGTCGGGGGCCTACATGCTTACCGCCCGGGACCGGGCCACCCTGGATGGGATGCTCCCCCTGCTGCCTGCGGACTGTGACCTGCTGGTGGGCCACGACCTCTGGTACCGGGACGAGCTGGCCGGCCGCTTCGGCCTGTGGAAGGAGGAGCTGTGCGTCCAGGCCGCCTGGATGGCTCCGGAGCCGCCGGAGGCGCCGGCTTTCGGCGGGGAGCTGCGCCTTTTGGGGGAGGAGTGGGCCCCCTACGTCTGTGAGCACTACAGCAAGAGCGATATCGGCGGCCTGGAGCACATCCGGCAGGCCATCGGCGCCGGTATGCTGGGGGCCTTCGTGGACGGGACGCTGGCGGGCTTCGCGGGCTTCCACGGCGAGGGCTCCATCGGCCTTCTGGAGGTGCTGCCCGCCTACCGCCGCCGGGGCCTGGGGGAAGCGCTGCTCCGGGGGGCGGTGCGGCTGGCGCTGGAGCGGGGGCAGTATGCCTTTGGCCAGGTGCTTATCGACAACGCCCCCTCCCTGGCCCTCCAGAAAAAGGTGGGCATGACGGTCGCCCGGGAACCGCTCTTCTGGCTGTTTCGCAGATAAAGAGCCATTTGGGCCGGCCGGAAAGCGTTCAACAGACCTTTTTGACGGGCACCGGGCCCCCGG